>CAMEPL010000097.1 GCA_945931665.1 uncultured Clostridium sp.
TTTGTTTTATTAGTTTTTCGCTATCTTCTTTTTCTTTATCTCTAATGTAGTTTAGGGATTTTCTTATTATTTGTGATATGTATTGTGAAAGGATTGCTTTTGCTTCTTCTTTATCTATTTTATCTTTATCTATGATGAATTTTTCTTGTTCTAGGTTGTTTAGTTGTTGTAGTATTTCTTTGTTTATTACTTGTTCGTATAGGCCCTCTTTCAATCTTGCTCCCTCCATTATGATTTCTTTATCTTTTAATCTTATCATATTTAGATATAAGATTTATATTTGAGTATAATAAAAGCCACATTTCTGCGGCTTTTTATTATAGTGTGGTATGGTGAATTCGATACATTCTCCTTAAAATTTCCAATATCAATCATTCTCCTAAATTTATAAAGACTACATTTATCATTTATTGCCCTTCACATACGCTCTATATAAATCTAATCCACTAAATGTTCCTATTATAGCAAATGATAAAACTTCTGTCTTAGTTCTTCTCAATTTTTTAATCATATACCCCCTTAATTCTTTTTCATCTATTTCTTCGTTATTTAACCCTGCTTCTATTATTAAATCATATAATGATTCTGCTTTTTCCTGTACTATTTCAAATATTGTACTACTTTTATAACGCTCTATAAGATTTAATGTTTTTAAATAATTATTAGTTTTTTCATCATTTCCTTGCAGAGTAATTTGCTTATTAACAATATCACTTCTATAAATAATTGCATCTCCTATTTGTTTATTATATGGAGAATCTATTGGAATATATACATCTGTGCCTTTTCCTTCACCCGCCTTATTACATGCTATACATGAAGAAATTAAATTATATGCATTCATTGCTAAAAATGGATATTTAGATTTAGGTAAAAAATGTTCTACCTCCTTATTAGTATTATTTATTATAGTATCTATATCACAATAAGGGCATACATATATATTATTTTCCCTTTTAAAATTTTCATGAAATTTACTTCTTGAATATCCTTCATTGTATTTACTTGAATCTATTAAATTCCATATTTTATCCTTGTTAAAAAAACTTTCATAAAAAAATTCTATAAATATCTTCTTTAAATTATCATCGATTTTTTCTTCTTTAATATTATAATTCTTTTTATTTATTTCCATATTTTGTTGTAAGTATAAGTTATAATATTTTTTTATCTCTTTCAAAGTATTCATCGATATAAATGTATCAATTAAGTCTGAAAATTTGGCTTTTTTAATAATTCTTTCATTTATATATACTAATAGCTTATTACTATTGTTACATATTGTATTCTTATTGTCCTTTAAATATTTTAAATACCCACAACTTAGTTTTAATTCTTTATAATGTATAATCTCTTTAAATAATGGTCTAATCAATTTATTATCAAAATCATCTAAATATTTTTTATTCTCTTCATTCTTTATCTTCCACATATTTTTCCTCTAATTCACTTAACCTCTTAAATGCTAAAAACTTATAATATGATTCTCCAAGTACATCAATTAATCTATCTATACTCTCCTTATCATTACCTCCAATTATCTTTAATATTTTATCTTCAAATATATTATTATTTTTGCTTGTCCCAAATAGTTCTAAGCTAATACTCTTTTCATTTGCTAAAAATGTATTTATTTTAGGCTCTAGAATTTCATCATCATTTACTAGCAGTAAATTCTCTTTAAATAAATTATTTATAAACGCATAATTATGAGTACTAATAATAAAATGAATTTTATATTTATTAAATAATAATGTTATTATAGATACAATTTGCTTAACCCATGCATGATTTAAATGAATTTCCGGTTCTTCTAAAATTATTATTGAATTATCTTCAACCTCAGAAAGTATGAAGAAAATTCTACATAAAAACATCTTTTCACCTGTACTCATATTTGATAATGGTATTTCCTTACCACCTTTTATTATGAAAAAATTATTTATATATATTAATGTCTTATCTATCATAATCTCTAAAACTTTTTCATTGTAAAAATTACTTTTTATATATTTATTTATATCTAAGTACTCATTGCTATCGTCATAAATAATTCCACTCTGTAAATCTCCACAAAAATTATTCCAATACTTATTACTACTTATTAGATTTATAAATTGATCTTTATTCCCTAACTTCGCTTTGTAGGTAAATTCATTCCATTCACGCATGTCATATTCTTCATAAAATTCATTAAAAATTTCACTTATATAATTTTTACTAAAATAATTTCTATAAATTAAAATATTATTACTAAGTATACAATTTATTTTTTTCATTAATATTTCCAATTTACTATTATGTGAAAAATACTCTTTTAAAAATCTAAATACACCTAAAGATATTCCCATATTTATGGTTGAATCACGATAATTAGAATCTATTGATGAAATCTTATATATTCTTTTCCCAATATAGTTATACGTATAATTTTTGGGGTAATCTATATCAAATGCTGATACTACTACTTTACAAGGAATATACTCACTTATTTCATCATAATTTACTCTTTGTGTTATACTATCTTTTTCATTAATTTTATACTTATATTCTTTCAGCTCTTTTCCACCTTTAATTATAGTTTTCATTAAAATATGCTTATTATTATTAATAATAAAATATATAAGTTCATTTTCCATTCTAATCTCTATTTCATTATTATCTATACTATATTTAAGAATAAAATTACATGGTATTCTTTCATGATATCTTTCCAAATTTCTAAAAACATGAGAAATAAAACTAAGAATTGTCGTCTTCCCACTACCATTTTCGCCTATCAATACAGTAAGCTTCATATTCTCAAATAATTCTTTCTCTAAACTTGTTTGTCCTGTATTAAATTTAATTTCAATATTATTAAATTTTTTATATTCTTCTATCCACAAATATTTTAAAATCATAAATTGCCTCCAAATTAAATCCCCTTGATAGTATTAATTATACAATTTTAACTTATATTTGTAATTATACAATAAAAATCCACAATATTTCTGTCGTAGATGTATTGATGGAGGCAAGGTGTGATTATTAGCACCCTCAAGATTTACTTCTTTTTTACCAATCCTAACAATAACATTGTATGAATAATCCTGTCAGCTATTCCCCTAGTAAAATACTTATCATTTATTAAACCATGACATACATTATTCCTTATATTCCATCCTCTCTTATCTGTAAAAAGTATTCTTAAATAAAGCATAGTATCACTTCCAAATATACTTTCTAATACTGGTTCTCTTAAAACTTGATCAAAAGTTATCAGCTGATAATTACCTTGTCTATTTACTTTTAAAACATTACCTCCAGCTAATTCTACTAATGTTCTAAACATAGCTTCAATCTGGGGGATTAGTACATTTATTGAAACTATATAATTTTTATCAAAATAAGCATCTAATCCTACTTCAAGTATTCTCTTCTTTTCATCTGAAATGAGTGTTGCTCTTTCCAATCTATTAACTATCTCAGAGCTATTTAGCCCCCTTTCTTTACTCCATACTTCAAATACTTCAGCCATAAAAAACTTACTTATTGACATATTTTTAGATATTTTGCATATTACATGACCTTCTAAATCATCTTCTATTAAATAATTAATAACTTCATCTTTATTAGGAATATAGTGCCATACTATTTTGTTTATGCAAGTATCTAAATCACCATCCAATAATCCATTTATATAATTTTCCATTTCCTCCTTTTGTATTGTTCTACCGAATGAAACTTCCTTCATATTAGCAATAACCTGTTTTCCTTCCTCTCTAATTTTAGCTAGTACACTTTTAGCTTCATCCGTCAATCCAAACTCCCTATATAAAGAATATAGTTTTTCAAAACAATTATGGCGTTGAATTGCATCTTTATTTTCTACAAAATTATCATATGTCTCTTCTAACTTTCCTAATATATTTTTTATAGCCTCATTATCATTTGTATTTCTATAGTAAGTAGCTAATTGTTCTATAGCTTTTTCAATAGCCACTATGTTAGTTTCTTTCTTTTCATCCATTAATCTATCTATTCTTAATTTTAATAGCTCAATTATCTCATTTTTTTCTTCTTCAGTTGATATCTTTTTATTTTGTAATATAAAAAGCTCAAATGCATTTCCCCATATTCCTGGTTTGTCATCATCAACTTGATTTTCAAAGCTTATTATTGCTTTCTTTACTTTATTTATGCTGTCATTATCGTTAATTTCTTTAGCTAAATTAAATGCTCTTTTAAGTTTTTTAGCAATATACAATTCATGCTTATATAATCTTTTTTCATAAATTAATATGTTATTATCAATAACTTTCTTATATAATTAATAATCTACAATTTTATTATCGCCTAATTTAGAGAATTCAATTACTAAGTCACTATATCTTGAAATTAATATGGGACTAATCACGCCTTCTGCTCTAACTTTCCAGTAATCAACAACCTCTTTAGTTATTTGATCTATACTCGGGATTTCTACTCTATCTCCATTCTGAGTACTACATACTGAATAAGGGCCATAGTATATGCCCCAACCCTCTTCTTTTTCTTTATAATTATCTGTAAGCATAAATGCTATTATTTCAGCTTGTTCACAAATATTCATTTCATTATAATCTATATCAAGCTTTCTAAATTCATCAGATATTTCAACTTCCCCAAAAACTTTGTCTATTAAATCAAAGTTTTGAACTACCTCTATACATCGATTCATAAAAAATCCTCCTTTTGTATAACTAACATAATTATAACACTATAACCAAGATTATTTCTATTATTTTCCTTTTACATAACCTTATCAAACACTAGTCTTTTTACTAATTTATTATCAAGGTGATTACTTCCTATCCCCCCCTAAGTAAATCATAAATTCACATTTCAATCTAACTTCCTATTGCAATTAAAATTAAATTTCTCTTTCTTTCATTTTATTACTTAAAATTCTCTAAAAAACAAATATGAGACCAATTATTTGATCTCACATTGAAACGTTATATTAGATAAAATTTTCTTTTATAAAATATTTATATTTTAAGATTTTAATATATCCATTTTAATTTTAGATCCAATAGTTCCCTCTACAATTCTATCTATAATTTCCCCCTTTCTACTTTTACTCTTAATAAATACATTAGATTCTTTAGCTATTTTTTTCAAATCAACAATCCTAAATTGACTTAAATAATTTATTGCTTCTTCTTTGCTTGAAATTGAATACAAGTTATTTATTAAATCAGTTATAATTTTATTTTCAATTTTACTATTATCATCTTTCATAATATCTTTACTTTTTACTAGAGCTAATTTTCTATTCTTTTTCAATAACTCTTCCAATTCTAATTCTGAAAGACTCAATATAAATTCAAAAACTGCTTTATTGGCTAATAATATTTTTTTCCTATCCATCTTATTTTACCTCTTTTAAAAATTCATCCTTAAAACTTTCAAAATCAATTTCTATTGGAGATTTTTTTCTATTAATACTACTTAGAACAAAAGGCATACTACTACTATTATCAATCTCATCATCATTGCACCTAATTTTACTGTTAAATACCTTCATTTCTTTATCATATTTAATCTCACCTAAATATTGATTATGAAGTGCTTTAGGATTTCCATTTATAAATTTAACCATAGTAGGTAATATTCCTATATTTCTTACCTTCATTTCATTAAATCCTTTAAAGTCAAAATCATATATTCCTTTTTTAACTTCACTTCTTAACTTCTCAATATGTTCATATAAAGTAGGAGCTCCTACCGTAGATAGATAATCTAACTTTGTTGGTATTAAGTAAAAGTCCGAAGCATAAATTGCATTTTGAGTTATTAAATCAAAACTAGGTTGACAGTCCAATAATACAAAATCATATTCGCCATCGAGCGTCATTATTTCTTTTCTAAGCCTTGATATACACTTTAACTTACTCTTTGTATATCTTCTTTTTTCGCCTCCAATAATACTTCTAGCCAAATCTATCTGTACCTCATATAAATCAGTATTTGATGGCAATAAGCTTAATGCTTGTCCACCATTTTTACTAATTATATTGTTAGCTTTTAAATCCTTTGTAATATAATTCTTAATATTATCCTTATCATTATTAATTAAAGAGTTTAATAATGTTTTAATTGTTTTGTCTTGTTTATAGGATTCTTTCCAAACCTTAGCATCAATATATGAAAATGTTAAGCTAGCTTGTGGATCCAAATCAATTAACAAAACCCTATAACCATCTAATGCTAATAAAGCTCCTAAATTAGATACAACTGTACTTTTCCCAACTCCACCTTTGTAATTAACAATAGAAATAACCTTCAAGTAAATTTCTCCTTAAAATTATTTACTTATTATATATATTCTTATAATTATTAAATAAAACATTAAAGTTAAAAATTCTACACTACAAAAAAAATCATTCTGGTTTTCTTCAAAAAATTATCCACCCAAACTCCCCTCATTATTAAACAACCTATTCAATATATAATGAGCCTCACCCTTAGTTAAATCACCAATTTCCCTACTTCCCATATACCTCCTAATCCACTCCATCTGCTTACAAGATGCAGGTTCCTTGCCCCATTTCCTTATTATATGCAAATCCCATAAAGGTCTTTGATCCTGATAATGTAGATTCAATATATTAAATACCTCATCAAGAGCATCCTGCATTTTAATTCTTTCACCATTATAAACCGTATATCCTAATTCATCCTGGCAAGGTAACTTAATTCTTATATCCTTCAAAATTAAAATCAAATCACCATTAAAACTTCTTGTCCAATTTATATTATGAAGATTATAATTTCTCTCCTTAGCCCAAAGATTCACCTCTTCAGTTTCCTTAATCCAAAGCCTTGGACTTTCAAACTCTTTTATTTTCCGTGGAATATCAAGCAAGTTACCATCTAACTTCTTAAGTTCATCATCCTCTAAATTATCTACATTTAACCCTAGCAAACTTGCTGCAGTACACAGCTTATTTTTTCCTGTAACTCCAACTAAATCAATTAAATTAAGCTTATCCTTATCTTTATGAAGTCTAAGACCTCTTCCAACCATCTGTGCATATAATGAACTATTTTTTGTTGGCCTACATATTATTATTGTTTCAACTAAAGGCATATCTGTACCTTCAGTAAATATCATGCAATTTACAAGGACCTTTATTTCTTTATTTGTAAATTTTCTTATAATTTCATCTCTATTTTTAGTATTAGCACTTACAACTACTGCTCCTTCTATTTCAGCTGCAATATTTTCACAATGAGCTATAGAAGTACCAAAAATCAAAGTTTGTCCTATCCCATATTTCTTATAAGCTAAAGCAACCTTCTTATTACTATCATCATTATTTATCATCTCTTCAAGATCATCTAAAGCATAATCACCAAGTCTTGTTTTAACCTTAGAAATATCATAATCAATATTAACTCTCATACAATGAATATCACAAAGATATTTATTTTCAATAGCCCACCTTATATCTTTTTCATAAATAATGCTATCAAAAATTCCATCAAGACTTTTACCATCTCCTCTATTGGGAGTTGCTGTAAAACCTATGTGCAATCTATAATTAAAGTAATCATAAATTTTTCTATAAGATTTTGCTATACTGTGATGACATTCATCTGTAATAATCATATCAAAGTCATCCTTACTAAACTTATTTAATCTACGAACTAAACTTTGAACTGAAGCTATAACAACTTCTTCTCCATTTGACTTTAATTCTCTCATTTC
>CAMEPL010000098.1 GCA_945931665.1 uncultured Clostridium sp.
ATTTTAATTAATACAGTCAAGTCAATTTTAATTTATAGATTTCCACTAACGATATACGATTTTTATACAGAAAACTGGAAATCGTATTCATAAAATACACAATTGCACATATTTTACATAAAATACCTAGCAAATGTCGAAAAAAACTTGATTTTTTCTGCAAGAATCGACAAAAAACGATAAAGCGAATGTTGTATTATATATATAAAGAACAAGGGAATATGATTATTGGGGATTGTATGAAATTGTTTTCACGATTATAACTCTATAGGGAGTGGAGTTGTAATTATCGGGGAATTAAAAATCGGAATTATAAACACAATTATTAGAATATGTATTTTTAAATGCCATCGGGGGAACACAAAAATACATAGCGTAAATTAAAATGCAAGGTTAAAATTAACTGAGCTCGATTTAAAAAGTTATTGAAAAAAGAGGCTAATCGCAAAATTCACACGCGATTAGCCTCTTTTTGGTATGTAATTCAAATTAAATACCCTGTCATCGTAATGATAATAAGTATCCATAGCACGCACCACCACCAATTACTAATGAGGTGCTTCTATATTGTTTCTGTATCTATTCATAACGTCTTTGAATAATTCAGAAACAGAAGGTGGTGTCCAAGTTATAGCATTTGCACCAGCTTCGATGGTTTTTCTTATACTTTCTTCTGTTGGACCGCCTGTCGCTATTATTGGGAAGTCAGGGTAGTCTTTTCTAATTTTTGCTACTATTCTAGGTGTATCAGCAGATGCAGACACGTTGAAAATAGTCGCTCCTGCTGCTATTCTCTCTTCTATATTAGTTTGATCGTTTACAATTGTAACGACAACAGGTATATCAAGGCTATCAGATAACGCTTTAACAACACCATTTGATGTAGGAGCGTTTACAACAACACCGATTGCTCCTTGTAACTCAGCATTACTTCCTAATAAAACCGAACGCATACCTTTTGTAAGACCTCCACCAACTCCAGCAAAGACTGGCATGTCAGAAGCCATAATAATAGATTGTGTTATTATTGGCTGAGGTGTAAATGGGTATACCGCCATAACAGCATCTGCATTTACATTTTTTATAATAGCTAAATCAGTCGAAAACACAAGCGATTTGATTCTTTTGCCGAAGATATTTATCCCGCTACATTCTCTAATGACTTCAGGAACACGTAAAAAAGATTTTCTAAGTGTACCGTCAATTGCTTTTGGTCTTTTTTTCATTGATAAAAGCCTCCTTAAAAATTTGATATTAAAAACTTTTATATTCTTCTATTATAAATTAGAAGTGACAATTTTTATAGATTTTATTTTTAAAATTATATAATTTCTTTATGAATATTATGTTAATCAATAAAAAAATCGTAAATTTTTACCTTATATTACACAAAAATCAATAATATACATGTTGCTAATTAATATATATTATCATATACAAGGTTATTTTTTATAAGATATAAAGATAAAAGTATAAAAAGAGTTATTAGTATTATTTGTTATCTTGATAATAATAATACGATTAAAAAAATTGAAAAGACTAATACAAGATTTAAATACGTTTACAACGAAGCATTAAATAAAAAACTAATTTAATTAGGAATACATACTATCAACCGTACCCTCTCTATTATTATTCTTTTTAACAACTTTGTGATAAATATTTATAATAAAGCTCTAAGAATTATTGTTGTATTTAGTAAAGAGAGTAGATTTTGTTATAGATAGCATAGTATCTTTAGGTTTGTAGAAATTAAATAATTTCTACAAAGTAAATGATTTATATATATTAAAGAAATAAGAATTTACGTACATTAAATATTAAAGTATAAAATATTAAACTATTAAATATTAAATATTAAAGAAATAAATAATTTGCATATATACTAGATATTTATATAAACTCAACTTTCCTATTTTGGATTTGTTCTTTAGTTATAGAGAGGTTTTTTGTTGAAATTTTCATAAATAAATTCTTAATTCGACTTATTTCGTTTACTTCTTGCAACATAAATAAAAATGAGTGCCATGACAGATAATTATTTAAATATTTTGTAGCGACACCATGAAAATTCGACAACCAACGGCATAATTTTTTATTATACATGTGAACATGATGTACAGAATAAATTGGTTGAGTCATTCTATTTCGTGCCTTTTTAAATTTAATATTAAGTTTAGAGGCTGTTTGTCTATATAAACCAGAATTAAATGCGCATAGGATTGCATCTTTATGCAATCTACCATTAAAAAACGACAACATATCTTGATAAACTTTCTTACTATAAGGCTTAAAATAAGGATTTTCTACTATTCTCGTCAATACATGACCATTTCTGTCCATAGCTGTATTAATTTTTACTTGAATTGGTGTTAAATATTTTTCTAGATTTTTTAGTAATGGATTCGAATTTCTGAAAGTCCAACCGACACATCTAGACAAATCATTGTATTTAAAGTTGTGAAAATAGCGGTCTTCATCCCTACTTTTTTTCGGACTTTTCCCTTTAAAAGACTCATTTAAATTATAATCATCAGTAGATACAATACCTTCAAATACTTGATTTCTCAACGATAAATTAAGAACATCTAAAATTCTATGTCTCATAAAAAATGATGTTGGAACACTTACAGAGACCTTTTGGGCACAATGTTTTATAGTACCACCTTCTACCATAAAGCGACAATATTTTAGCCATGTATCAAGGCTTAATTTTGTATTAGAAAGTGGTGAAAAACTTCTTTCATCAAATGTAGTTCTACAATTTTTGCAAATATACCTCTGGCGGTCATTTGTTATTCCGTTTTTATTTAAATCAGAGTGACCACATTTAGGACACTTTAAACCATTTTTAAACCTTTCTCGAAAAATTTCGATATTCTTCTCATTTCTCGAAGGAAAATTTTTTAGAAATTCTTCATCAGATCCTAATTCAATTCTTTCATGATATGCTTTTGTTATCTTTTTTTGGATTATAGAAATTAAAGATTCAAGTTCGCTTTTGGTTAAGTTGTTAGTTAAAGATTCTAAATTTTTAGTAGCAAATACACCTGGTTCTTTTGTAGAAAACATATTTTCACCCACCTTATTTAAAACTATTTTTATTAAAACTCATCTTTGTTAAAAAATTATTGTTGTGTTTTTGTTAAAACTTATCTTTGTTGTACAATTATTTTTTATAATAATATTATCTTGTTGCAAACTGAAAAATTTTCTTGTTGGCATGAACTATTATATCCCTTAGAATTAATCAATTACGCGATATTAATTGGATTATATCCATATTGGGAATTTATATACAGTTTTCACAAAGTTGTTAAATAGACTAATAATAGGGAGAAAAAAGATATTACAGACAGGTGAGAAAAATATATTATAGGTAATGTAGCGTAAAAGATATTATAGATATGGGTGGAAAAAGATATTTTGGGTAATGAGGAGTAAAAAATATTATGAGTAATATGAAGCTATAAAAAAATATTATAAGTAATATGAAGCTATATTTGAGTTAATGACTGTGGTACGATGACAAAGATGAAAAATATCTTATAGATGGATGTATATAGTTAGTATAGGAAGTTAGATATATATATATAGATAGATATATATATAGGGAAAGATAGTTTAGGAAGTTGAAGAGTGTATTATTGGAATTTGGGGGAGATATTAATGATGAAATTGGGAGGAATTTGTATTATTAGGGGTGGTGGTGTAAAAAAAGGGTTAAATGTGTAACGATTTTGGGGAAAATGCATATATATTAATAAGACAAAAACCAATTACAATAAATATAAATTTTGAATTGCTCTTATAAGGAGTAGTTTGATACAGTGTTATACATTTATTTTGTTTGTAAGATTTTATAGAATGAAAGTTTTTGATTTGATTTCCTGCATTGGAGTTATATGCAGGAAATTTTTTTAGATTGAAAGCTAAGCGTTTTGTGCCTGGGCTATTTTTTGTGTATTTTTTTCGTCTAGTTCTCTTTTTAGCTCTTTTAAGTATGGAGAGAATTGGACTTTGTCGGCGCCGTAAGTAAATTGCAAGTCGTATTCTAGCGGAATCCAAGTGCTTATGTCGGCCTCATTGTGTTGGATTACGGCTTCTAGGTTATCTAGTGCTTTGTAAAGTTTTGCTTCTCCAGTTTTTAATTCTATCATTTCTGTTAGAAGATCTGTGAACTCTTCGCGATAAGGGCTAGGGAATGTTGAAAGCCACTCGAAGAATACTTCGTCTTCTTTTTGATTGTCTTCTTCTTTTTTATCAAAGGCAGGTATATCACCTGTGAATGCTTCTCCTAAGTCGTGGATTAAGCACATACGAATTACCTTGTCCATATCAAGTTCTGGAAATTCGTCGCGCATTAGTAATGCCATTAATGCAACACGCCAGCTGTGTTCTGCGACGCTTTCGTGGCGACCAGAAGATGTCCATGAATGTCTTGTGTTGCATTTTAACTTTTCGGCTACTTTTAAAATTTCTAAAAATGTCGATGTATTCATACGAATTTCCTCCTGTTGTATTTATTTATATTATTATAACAAATATAAATAGGGAAGACTACGACCATTTAATAGGAAGATTATAATTTAAGAGGTGGATAGAATGAGTGAGAAAAATGGATAAGAGGGGTATAGAATGGATCAGGGAAATAGATGAGTGGGGGATGGTATGGATGAGGTGAATTTTTAAGAAGGATGAGGGATGGCTACGCCATGAGGAGTGGGAATTTTTATTGAAATTGGGTTTTATTTAATTATGTTTCTAACCAATTTAATGTATAATTATAGTATAGGCAGTTTTAGTTCGGGCAGAAAATGGTCTAATTTATATAATTTACAATATAAAAAGGGGGAAGATAAAATGAATGTGATAGGTCAGGTTGTTGAACACAAATCTCTAGGGATGGGGAAAATTTGTGATCATAAAATAAGAAAGAGAGAGTCATATATCGTAGTTGATTTCTCTGGTGACCATAAAGAATTCCAATTCCCGGATATTTTTAAAAGCATTATAACAGCGAAGGACGAAGATTTTAAGGCTTATGTGGCAGACCTAGTTGAAAAGAAGAAAGAGATAGATAGAAGAGAAGAAATACTCAGACAAAAGGAGATTGAAAAAGAGCATAAAAACATTATTAGGGAGGAACCTGTAAGAAGAAAGTTAAAGGAGAAAAAAACAAAAAAGGAAGGTAAAAAAGAAAGTTCAATAAAGGAAAAAAACAAAAATAATAAAAGCGATAAAGGACATAATATAGCATTTAAGTGCAATTATTGTGATGGAGGTAAGTCTAGTGCACAAGTTGGATTTAGCGGGCTGTGTAGCAATAAAAACATCGTAAAAAATATTGAAGGGGGACGAGGCGAATGGTGCAAGTTCCAAGATTGCGCATGTCGCCATTACTACGATAAAATGATAGACAGAGCAGAATTAGAGGAGATTTATGAAGATGAGGGTGTCTGTTATGAAAGCGAATTGCTAAAAAATTGGAGAGCTTGCGCAGGAACCTCATTTGATGAAGATGGGGAGACCACTGCAAAGAGAATAGTCTCAGCGAAGGTAAACCACCTTGCAATATTAACGACAGTAAATCCAGAGATGGTAGAAAACAAGCGATATATATTTGCAGTATTTTTAATCGACGAGGCATTTGCAGGCGACCCAGACAATAACGAAGAAGGATACGTACTTTCAGCGCCAAAATCACGCTATAGAATTAAACTTTCAGAAAAAGAGGCCAAGAAAATGCTATTTTGGAATTATTATTACAACAGCGGCAAAAAAGAAAATCCAAGATGGGGAACAGGATTATTTAGATATATGACAGACGAAATGGCGGCACAGATTTTAAGAGATATTGCAGAGATAAAAAAAGGTACAGATGATGAAAAAGCAGCAGACAACCTTTTTAAATATTTTTGCAGCGTAAATAATATAGATATAGAGGATATCGGTCCTAAAAAAGGCGCATTAAAGAGAAGCTAATGTAAAGAAAAATAATATAAATACACTGCAAAATAAGTCTAAAATATTTTTACATAAATAGGAATATATAAATACATGCGTTATAATTGACTTTTGCATAAATATAATATACAATTCACTGGAATAAAAATTCTAGGAGGAATTATGAATAAAAATCAAATCAAAGAATTTTTCACACAAATAAGTGAAAAAAGAAATAATTTTGCATTAGTAGCAGCAGTAATAAGCTTAATAGCGATGTTTATGCCTTATGCAACAGTAAGCTTATGGGGATTCTCAGAAAGCATAAATTATATATCGACTGATGACGGGAAGATATATCTTATATTACTTATAGCATCAGCAGGACTTTACTTCTTAAAAAGAAATGGATTAGGATGTGCTTTAGCTGTACTTATGACTTGCGTATCTCTATATGACCTTTATAATTTCAGTAAAGTTGCAGAAGAGTCATTTGGACTAGCAAAACAAGGCGCAGGGTCTTATTTAGTAATATTAGGAGCTGTATTAATGGTAGCCGCACCATTTATAGGAGCTAAAATAGAAGCACTTGTAAGCAGTAGTTTAAATTCAAAAACAAATAATTAAGATGAAGGGCGATGTATTTGATACATCGCTTTTTTTATTGTAAACAATCGCAAACCACATACAATAGAATGCCAAATTATGGTATACTACAATTAAAGACCAAAAGGGGAGGGGTAAAACATGATGGAAATTATAAAACCAGAAGAAATTTTAGCTGAGTTAGAAAAAATAGCTCAAAAGGATCTAGAATGTGTATATGTCAAAACAAATGCATTTGATATATATTTAAATGATGCGACTACGCTGAAAATGGACACAAACAAAGGGGTAACTGGTATATATTTCGACACAAATGTTAATATGGAAAAATTCAAAGTAGATGCTATTGAAAAATTAGTACATGCCACAGAAGCATTTGACATGTTTACTGAGTATTATGACGAGGATGATGATTACGACTATTATAGAATTGACTTCAAAGACAGCGAAGTAAAAATATTCTTTAATAATGAATTATAAAATAAAAAGGGGTTATTAAAGGAGATATTCAACAAATGGAACAATTAAACAGCAAGATAATAGGGGAGTATTTTGACAAAATAAATCTAAAAGAGGAGAAAGACCGCGACGAGTTTTTTAAGAAAATTGATGAAAAACATGGCGTGAATTTAACTCAAAACCTAGATTTAGCCGTGTCGCTTAGAAAAGACAACGGAAGCGGGAAGATATATAATGTAAAAAACAAAGATTTAGAGACAAGTATGGACTTTGCGGGATATTACCACGATTTATATAGACAGTTTTTTACATGGCTTATGAAATTTAAAGAAGAAGAAGAGGGTCTAAACTTAGATGGGAAGAAAATCCTCGATTTAGGATGTGACAACGGGATAACTACTTGCTTTGTGGCAATGCTTTATCCAAATTCACAAATAGTCGCAGTGGACAAGTGCAAAAAGGGAATTAAATGTGCAGAGGAAATTGCTCAAAAGTTAGGTGTTAAAAATGTGAAATTTGAAGCAGTTGATGCAAAAAAAGTGGACAAATTCTTTAAAGAAGAAAAATTTG
>CAMEPL010000099.1 GCA_945931665.1 uncultured Clostridium sp.
AGTACTAAGTTTAAAATAATTGAAACAACGAATACAACTGCTACACAGTTTCCGCTGAATATATCTTGTATCATTTTAGGGAATATTGCCCAGATTCCTGCTTCTGTTACAGAAGTAAATCCTATCCCTACTGCTAAAGATAATGCTATTATTACGATGTTTCTTTGTGTGAAACTTGCTCTTGCAAGCATTTCGATACCACTAACCATGATTGTACCGAACATCATAAGTGTACATCCCCCTAATACTGATTCTGGAATAGAGCTGAAAAATGCCCCGATTGGTGGAACAAATCCCGCAAGAATCATAAACATAGCACCTGTCATAATTGTGAATCTGTTTACTACTTTTGTCATAGCAATTAATCCAACATTTTGGCTGAATGATGTTACTGGTGGACATCCAAACAGACCTGTTATAGAACTGAAGAAACCGTCACATGAAAGTGAACCTGAGATTTCTCTTTCTGTTATCTCTCTGTCTAGCCCTTTTGCAACTACTGCTGATGTGTCTCCGATTGTTTCAGCAGCTGAAACCATAAATATAATACATACTGATATAATTGCGTTTATGTTGAATTCTGGTGTAACTGGTAAAAATTTGGGGAAAGCTATAATTCCATTAGATAAAATCCCTGATAAATCTACCATTCCTAAACAAAGTGATACTACATATCCTACAAATAATCCAAATAAAACTGATAATTGCTTCCAAAATGATTTGGCAAAAATATTGAATAAAAGACAAGCAACTAATGTAATTGTCCCAACCATAATATTTTGTGAAGAACCAAAATGTTCAGTGTAACCTCCTCCAAACGAGCGCACACCTACAGTTAATAACGAATAACCTATCGTTGTAACGACAACTCCCGAAACAACTGGTGTTATTATTCTTCTCCAATATTTAGCGAACAATCCTAATAGTCCTTCAAAGATACCACCTACAATAACTGCACCTATAGCAGCACCATAGCCGTATTGAGCTCCAACATAAGATAAGATTGTAACGAATGTAAAACTTACACCCATAACAATAGGTAATTTTGATCCTACTCTACCAATAGGATATAACTGAATTAATGTCGCTATACCTGCCATAAACATCGCATTTTGTAATAGCGTAGTCATCTGATCTTGTCCTACACCTGATGCACTCCCAATCATCATAATCGGTGTTAAATTGCCCACAAACATCGCAAGAATGTGCTGTAGACCAAACGGAATTGCCTTAGATAATGGCACTCGTCCATCTAATTTATAAATATTTGCAATACTCGAAACTACTTTTTCTCTTTTTTCCATCATGTGTCCCTTTCATGTGTGTAAACTTGATTTGAGACTAGTATACTATAAATTTTTAAAATTTACAATTGTAAAAACGAAAATTTGTTGTTTAATTAATAAAAAATTATTTTTAACAAGATAAAATATGCACTATTACTCTATATAAAAAAAGACAAACTATAAAAAGTTCGTCTTTTATATATATATCTTATACAAAAATCAGGAATATTTCCGCCTACTTTTGAGTCTAATTAATCTATTAACTTTTCTACTTGTGATACCATAATAGGCATGTTTTTATAATCTAATAACTAGTTTAACTCGCTCTAATTTAAATTTTTATTAACTAAACATTATTCATCCTTATAAGATAAAACCGAAGACACAAAAATAGTTAGACAAAGTATGCTCGTCATTGAAATCACAATACTCATAAATTTTGCTACAGGAGAAATCGGGCTTATATCTCCATATCCAACTGTTGCAAAGGTGATGATTGTATAATAAAACAAATCGAAAAAAGTTGGATTATTTGTATATACACCTTCTCCACTACAGCTTATAAAACAAACCGCCAATCCCAAACTTATCACAACCATTATCAAAAGAATCACAGCTATTACACCAATGCTGTCTAGTCCATCTTGGCTTTTTTTATCTTGTTTAAAATACACAATCTTTGGGCTCCTTATTATCCTCAACAAAACCTTCAAATTTAGATAATAACTGACTCCCACGCCGATTAGTCCTATTTTGTAATTTTTCGCAAATTCCCCAGGAAATATTATTAAAATTGTCATATACATGCTGATTATAAAATAACTTATCAATAAATCTGTTCTTGTAATTTTGTCTTCTATTTTATATAAATATTTATAGACTTTTGAGATAGAAAGTAATAAATACCCCACGACAAAATATAAAAATAGCGCTAATAATATTATTGTCGCCGTCTTGCCAAACAAAATGTAATTTTCTTTTACATATCTCAATGTCTCTTTAAATATATATCGCACAAGCGCATAAACTACAAATACTTGTGATATAAAAAGTATGAACCATTGATAAAAATTGAGATAAGGCGATTTTCCTCTTAGTAAATATCTATATTGATCGTTTATTTCCCCAACCACCTTTTTTATATTTTTAAATTTTCCTATACTTATTCTCTTATAAGTCACGACCTCCACCGCAAACAACGTTATTAATATAAAAAATAATCTAAACATGCTTCCTCCAAATCTAAATTTTGAGATTTTCTATTAGTATGCTCATTATAAAAATAAATAATAAAGTATGTTCCCCCTTCACCCGTCACCAAAAACTCCTCTTCTCATATATTGTTAATATATAGTTAAAAATTTATAAAACTAATGTGTTTTTATGCTTATTATGAAAAGGGGGTATATTGACGCCATGAATCTTTTTTCTTCATTAAATGCAGTTTTGCTTGTAGGTGCATTATCAATCGATGCTTTTGTTGCCAGTTTCGCCTATGCCACAAGCAAAATAAAAATACCCTTTAAATCAGCTTTAATTATTAATGTTGTTTCGACTACTATTTTGGGAATTGCGTTGTTCTTCGGAAGTCTTATGAGTAGATTTATTCCTTCCATATTTACAACGAGTATATGCTTTACTATGCTTTTAATGTTAGGCGCGGCTAAATTATTTGACAGCACACTAAAAGCATTAATAGGTCCGAGGGGTTCTTTAAGTCGCAATTACCAATTTAAAGTCTCTGACTTTAGATTTTTTCTACAAGTATATATCGATAATACAGCAGCCGACGTCGACCACTCACTTACACTATCACCAAAGGAATCATTCTCTTTAGCACTGGCACTATCTCTTGATGGATTGGCAGCTGGGTTTGGCGCAGGTTTAGTTTCGGCTAACTTTGTTCAAATAATTTTGTTCTCACTTATCGTAAATATAGTGGCTATCTTGGGTGGCTGTTTTGTTGGAAATAAAATTGCTCAAAAAACTGAGCTTAATCTATCTTGGTTGAGCGGTGTGACATTAATTTTACTGGCTTTTTTAAAACTGAAATAAATATTTAAAATTGAAATAAACATTTTAGATTGGAGTATAAATTTGACTTATCATTAATATAAAAGGGAGTTGATATGATTAATTGTCTATCAGCTCCCTATAAATTTACTTATATTCTAGTTATTCTTGCTTCTTTTCTCGGTACTGTTCTCTTATATTCTACTCTTGGATATCCAATTACCATACAAGAGATGATTTTTTCGCCTTCTTTTAGTCCTATCATTTCGCCTATTTTAGGGTTGATTGATGCTGCTTTTTCAAAGAAACCGCTAAAATAAGTTCCCAGTCCTAGTGCATCTATCATAAGTTCCATCTTTGCTGATGCTAATGCCCCATCTATATCATTTTGTGCTTTTACGATTATTAATAGCGGCGCTTTGAAGAATAATTTGTCTTCTCCGTCTGGATTTTCTATAAAGCTATCGTACATACCTTTCCACATATGGGCATATTTTAGAAGCTGTTTTGGAGCATCTTCGTTGGCTAACATCTTTTCGCCCATTGCGTTTAATGTTCCTAAAACTACTCTTCTTAACTCTTGGATACTGTCTTTTACTATAGTGTATGAAACATCTTGCATATTAGTTGAGGTTTGAGTAAATCTACCTGCTTCTATTATTTTTTCTATTTTTTCTTCTTCTACGTCTTTTTCTTTAAACAATCTAACACTTCTTCTAAATTTCATAAAGTTCATTAGCTTGTCTGCGTCTATTGTGAAGTTTTCTTTGTCGTATGGTATAACTTCTTCCATTGAGTATTCGTCTTCATCATCACAAGACACTGCTTTTACTGGACAAATCGCAATACAGTGCCCGCATTTTATACAAGTCAAATTTCTTATGTGAGCTTTTTTATCAATCATTTCTATATCGCTGACAATACAATCTTGTTTGCACAGAGTACACCCTATGCACTTCTCTCTATCTACTATCATTTTGTTCTCCTTTATATGATTCTTATGTTGTTTAATTTTGATTGTTATCTATATATAAATATTATACATATTAAAATTTTATCTATCTACAAAACGCAGTATTTCGTCTACGTCTTTTCTTTTGTTTGGGGCTTGATGTGGGCCGTCTTCATATCCATAAACTATAAGAGCTGCGACAGTTTCGCCTTCTGGTAATCCCACAATTTTGGCGATAGATTGGTCGTCTATAACTCCCATTATACAAGTCCCGACACCTTTTGCATATGCCGCTAAACAGAATGTTTGACATGCTATCCCAGCATCAAAAACTTCCCATGAGCTCCCCTTTGAAGTTATGTATTCTTTGTCATATGTTCCACTTTTTCCTTTGACAAAGCTCAGCACAGCCACTCCCTTAGCAGTTTTTAAAGTGTCTATATTATATGCAAATCCATTGACACCATGTTCTGCTATTTCTTTTATTATTTCTTCGTCGTCGACTAAAGTATATCTCGCTATTTGGTAGTTGACCCATGAAGGAGCCCATTTAGCTATGTCGACAATCTCTCTCATAATTTCTCTGTCTACTTTTTCGTCTTTATATTTTCTGACACTACGTCTTTCTTTTATCATAGTTATCGCATCCATATTATTCACCTCTTATAAAGCATTTATTGTTTTAGGATTTGCATATTTTTAACTTTTATACCTTTTATATTCCATGAGTAAAACAGGTGAAAGTTTTACTTCTGTACTACATGTTTTAGATGGCTGTGGCTAGGGGTATATTAAAGAATATCATATATAATTTGGAGTAATTTGGTTATATGTTTTAGTAACTACCTTCTTAAAAAGTAGTTGCTGACTTTAATTACTGCATATTATACTATATAAAACACAGTAAAAATGTAAATTTATAGTATTTATTAAAAACGAAAAATAAAATTTATAGAAATAGAAAGGACTATATTTATGACACAGACAGTTGAACTAAAAAAGCAAGGCTTAGATAGAATAAGAGTGCTTTCTGGGGCACAATTAAAATACATCGCATTCTTATCTATGTTAATCGATCACGTAAACAAAGCCTTAATTTACCCAAACTTAAACGGAAAATTGCTTATAGAGATAAGTGATTTCTTTGACATTCTTGGGAGGATAGCATTCCCTCTATTCGCATTCTTTATAGTGGAAGGATTTTTTAAAACAAAAAGTCGTAAAAAATATCTTTTAAATTTATTAATATTTGCAGTAATTTCTGAAGTGCCATTTGACATGTTTTTCTTTGGTAAATTTTTCGATATGCGAGCTAACAATGTGCTATTCACACTAGCATTATCACTTGTGACAATATGGATTATAGACATACTAAGAGATAAATTAGAAGATAAGCTGCGTTTATGGTATTTAGCATCATTCGTAGTTCTCGCTATTATGTGCATTATATCTATGTATCTTTCTATAGATTATGAATACCATTCAATAATAATCGTGTATTTATTATATATTTTCTATAATAAACCTGTTGTAGGTTGTATATTGGGATACCTTTCAATCATACAAGAGCTTTGGAGTATACTTGGGTTCGGTCTTATTCTTATGTATAATGGAGAGCGTGGAAAACAAAATAAACTTGTAAATTATCTTTTCTACCCTGTTCATCTGCTTATACTTGGAATATTGAGAATGTATTTTGGGCTATAAATTAATATTATATAAAGAAGAGATGCTAACTTAATAGCATCTCTTTTTAAATTTAAAATATGTAGAATATAATTTCAGATTATCTATAAAAAGCAAAAGGTGTTTATTGATTAATTTGTTTATAAATTTTCTAACTTACCAAAGATTTAAGCCAAGTTAAACTTGTTAAATACTTTAATAAAATTGTACTTCTTTATAAACTAAATCCGAATATTTAATCTCCAATGCGAAATGTATAATGAATTTTAGAAATTGGTGTATTAACAAACTCGCGTAATAATACATCTAGTGTTTATTGGTTTACGAATAAATCTAGCGCTTGCTGGTTAGTGAAACAACAATTTTTAATGAGCCCACTACAGCTATTCCAATAATTCACATAAATATATTTGTCAAATCATACTTCATCGACAAGGAAGCAACCAATTACTAACCTTTTGCCCTTGATACATAATCCAAAGCGGAGAACCTCCTCAGAGGTCTCCTTTTGTCTATCTAATTAGAGTTTTCTAAAGCTTCACAAATATCCTCGATAGTATCTGTAAATGACCATCTAGGCTCAAACTCAACTTTAGTATTTACAAAACTTCTATCAATATCATTTGATACCTTGTCACATTGTTCGGATAAATTCTTGATTAGCTTTTTGACTTTATTTCTATCAAAATCAATAGTAGTTATTTTCTTTACATCATAAACATAAGCAACTTGATTGCCTTCGCTGTTAAACTTGTAGCCTGACCCCTCTACTATTTTCTCAAATGATTTTCTCTTTGCTAGGTCTTTTAACACTCCCATAAAATGCTGACGCTTTTTATTGCTAGCTATTGCAAAATCAATATCAATATCTGTATTTTGTTTTGCCTTATTAATAGCTTTTGAAAGGTCTTCTCTTTCTTTTAGAATTTCTTCCTCAAGTAAGATAACTGTATTTGCCTTAAAATTAACTTCTGAAGGATTAGCATCTTCAATAACTTCGTCTTCTATATCTGGATTAGCCTTACTTTTTAGATGAATTTCTTTGGTATTAGTAACAAATGCTTCCCTGTATAAAAATACAAAGCCCCTATCCATTAAATCCTCTAAAAAATTCATATAACGAAAAGCTTCTTTTAAATTCATACTATTCTCCTCTCTTTTTATCAATTATACAGACTATTTAACTTTAAAATATCTGCACAGTAAAGATCACATAAATACAAACTTAAATATAAATCCATAAAATACTACTATAAATTTTTAATATCTGAGAAACTTCCAGTTAAATTAGCGTTTGCTACTAGAAATGTTTTACTGGAGGTATGTTTAATACATAACCACAAAAGATGATATGATTCTTGATTGTTGACTGTTTTGACTTCTTATATCCTTTATTTTAGGACTGTAATTACATTATATGGAATTACTTCCAATATGTCAATGGATTTTAGTTAGATTTTTTATTTTTT
>CAMEPL010000100.1 GCA_945931665.1 uncultured Clostridium sp.
TTTTGAAAAAGAAAAATACTATGAGAATGGAGAACATTTTTAATGGGAAAAAAAATGCGTGTAGATAAATTACTTTCTAACGTAGGTGTAGCTAGTAGAGCGGAATTAAAGAAATATTGTAAACAAGGTTTAATATCTGTAAATGGAAAAGTTATAAATAATCCAGGAGTACAAGTTGACTCTGAAAATGATGATGTTAGATTTAATGGAGAAAAAATAGTATATAGAGAATTTGTCTATATAATGTTAAATAAGCCAGATGGATATATATCAGCTACATATGATAAATATGATCCAATAGTATTAGATTTAATAGACCAGTCATATTTAGTGTTTGAACCATTTCCAGTAGGTAGACTAGATAAAGATACAGAAGGACTACTAGTGCTTACAAATGATGGACAACTTGCTCACAGAGTACTATCTCCTAAAAAGCATGTACCAAAAACTTATTATGCGAAAATACAAGGAAAAGTAACTGAAGAAGATATACTTGCATTTGAAAAAGGTGTAATTCTTGATGATGGATATGAAACTATGCCATCACAATTGAAAATTTTAAAAAGTGATGATATGTCAGAAATAGAACTTACAATTCATGAAGGCAAATTCCACCAAGTAAAAAGAATGTTTGAGAGTGTAGGCAAAAAAGTAGTATACTTAAAAAGGCTTTCTATGGGTAAATTAAAATTAGATGAAAGCTTAGGATTAGGAGAGTATAGAGAATTAACTGAAGAAGAAGTTAAGTTAATAGAAGAAAGATAATTTGATAATATAAACAACTAGCGGAGGTAGCATTAGTGAAAAGAAGAGACGTTATAGAGTTTGAAGTAGATAAAATGGAGTTTGGAGGAACATCTGTAAGTAGGTATGGAAACAGAGACATACATATGAAAGGTGGAATAACTGGACAAAAGGTTAAAGCTGCTGTAAAAAGAACGAAAAGTGGAAAAGCAGATGTTAAGATGTTAGAGTTATTAGAAAACTCTCCGATAGAAACAGAAACTCCTTGTAAGCATTTTAACGAATGTGGAGGATGTACGATATTATCTGTTCCTTATGAAAAGCAATTAGAAATCAAAGAAAGACAAGTTATGGATTTATTCTTACAACAAGATTTATTTGGTTTTAAATTCTTAGGAATACAAGGAAGTCCTCAAAATAGATTATATAGAAATAAAATGGAGTATACTTTCGGAGATGAAATGAAAGATGGACCATTAACATTAGGTCTTCATAAAAAAGGAAGACATATAGATATAATGACAGTGGATGGTTGTTTCTTAGTTGATCAAGACTTTATAAAAGTTTTAACTTCAACAGTAGAATTCTTTAATGAAAAACAACTTCCTTACTACAGAACAGTAAATCATAAAGGGTACTTAAGAAACCTTGTAGTTAGAAAAGGTATAAATACTAATGAACTTATGGTAAATATAGTAACATCTTCTCAAGTTGATTTTAATATGAATGAATATAAAGATATGTTATTAAATTTAGATACAGAAGCTGAATTAGTAAGTATATTACACACAATAAATGATGGATTAGCAGATGCTGTAAACTGTGATGAATTAAGAGTATTACATGGAAGAGATTATATTCATGAAGAAGTTTTAGGCTTAAGATTTAGAGTTTCTCCATTCTCATTCTTCCAAACTAACACTAAAGGAGCAGAAGAATTATATACTATAGCTAGAGAGTTTGTAGGAGACCACAATGATAAGGTTGTATTTGACTTATATAGTGGAACGGGAACTATAGGTCAAGTTATGGCTAAAGCAGCGAAGAAGGTATATGGAATAGAAATAATAGAAGAAGCTGTAGTTGCTGCAAATCAAAATGCTAAATTAAATGGATTAACTAACTGTGAGTTTGTTGCAGGAGATGTTGCAAAAACTGTTAAAAATTTAAAAGATAAGCCAGACTTAATAATAGTAGACCCACCAAGACCAGGAGTTCATAAGGATGCAGTAAGAGATATATCTAACTTTGGCGCGAAGGAAATAGTTTATATATCTTGTAACCCTAAGACTTTAGTTCTTGATTTAGTTGAATTTAAAAAATATGGATATGAATTAGAAAAAGTTAAGTGTATGGATATGTTCCCGAATACTCCACACGTTGAAACAATAGTAAAACTTATAAAAAAATAGATAAAATAAAAAAACTTAAGATATATTCTTAAGTTTTTTTATTTTATCTAGAAAGTTTAAATTTGAAAATTAATAATAGAGTATTTTTATATTTTATGGGGATAAAAAATACAAAAAATCTAAATATAAAATAAAAGGAATTATATTTAGGAGGAAAATCACGACATGAAGAGACTAGAAAACTTCTTAAAATATAAGTACATATTATTAGCTATAATGATACTTACAATATTTAGCATATTTGATATATTTAATATAAAAGATGGATTACAAACGAATTTATATCAAGGATTTAAACTAGTAAAGGTAACCGAAGAAAAAATTAAAATCGATGAAAAAAACTTAGTAATAAGTGCAAGAATGCCAGAGATACATTATTCAAATGAAGAAGTTGAAAGATATATAAATTCGTATATTAGAAGAAATATAAATGATTCAATAAATCATGAGAGGCAAGAATCTCAGCTTTATAAAAATAATTCTAAAACTAATGTTAATATAAATTATCATATAGTTTTTGAAAATAAAAGTTTATTAAATATTGTAATATATAAAGAAATAAGATATAAAGACAATAAATTTAAGCAAGAAAAAGATAGCTATGTTTTTGACTTAAATACAGGTCAAAGAATTTTCTTAAATAATTTATTAAAGGATAATGAAGATTATGAAGATGTGATTTATGATTATATAATAGATTATATAAAAGATAATAAATTGAAGGTTGATAAAAATAAAATAAAAATTAATAAATATACAAATTATGAAATAATAGATGAAGGAATAAATATTTATTTTAATCCATACAAATCAAGTAAAGAAGATTTAGCATATGAATTTAAAATTCCTTTTACTATATTTAAGAACAAAATAAAGATGATACAAACTAGTAGTATAATTGCTAATATAGATACTCAAACAATAACTAAGAATAATAAGTATATAAATAGTATTATTAATATACCTATAATAATGATTGATAATAAAGATATATCAAAAAATATAAACGATGAAATAACAAATAGTATAATGAAGTTTTTTAATGATTCACAAAAGCAAGCAAAAGAATATAACGATGCACTCCCTGAAGTAGAAAATAAATTTGTTGCTAATGTTGATTTTGATGTAAAGAAAAATAGCGATAATATATTAAGTATATTGATAAAATATTATAAGTATGCAGGTGGAGCTCATGGATATTACGAGAATGTAGCATACAATATAGATATAAGAAATGGAAATTTTTTAACGATAGATAATTTATTTAAAGAAGGGTCAGACTATAAAAATATTATAAATGAAGAAATAAGAAATCAAATAGAGGAATTAATAAAGTTAGATGAACAGAATAAGGGAGTGTATGAATTTAAAAGTATAGAAGATAAACAAAAATTTTATATACAAGATGATAATATAGTAGTATATTTCGATTTATATGATATAGCTCCTTATGCAGCTGGTATACCTGAATTTATAATAAATGTTAATAAAATAGATCATATATTAAAACCAGAATATAAAGAAATATTTAAGTAATAAAAGACCACATAAAAGTGGTCTTTTATATTAAATTTTTGGATTTAAAGAAGCTATTTTAGTAACAGCAACATAAACTCTAGAAATTTCGTACCAAGTTTTAAAATCTACAACGCCTGTTTTTGGAAGACCGAAGATTCCTTGGAAGGTACTAACTGCTTCGGCAGTGCTATTTCCATAAACACCATCTTCTTTTACTTTTGGAATAGCAGGGTAAGAGTTTGATATTGCATTTAATTGATTTTGTATAGTTCTAACATATTTTCCGCTAGATCCAACCTGTAATGTATCTCCAGGGAATGATACAGGTACACCACTTACAACAGGTGCTTCTTCAAAGACTATTTCATCACCATAAAAATATCTTAAAATACTTTCATAATCCATTCCTTGATCTCCTAAGTCCTTACTTCCCCATTGAGTCATTTGATTAGGACATTGAGATTTTTTACCATCACAGTATTGAGCTAAAAGAGGCTGTCTAGCTGTTGGAGGTCTTTTTATAAATGTATTAAAAATATTATCAACAACAACATTTATAGTATCAAAGAAATTTCTATTGTTTATAAATTTATGATCATATGCAGTAGATGATGTTATTGTAAAGTTAAGTCCTTTATTTCTATACCATTCTGTAAAAACTCTATTTAGAGTAAATGATATTATAGCTATTACATTTGCATATATAGTTTGTTCTGGCCAAGTAGAATATATCTCAGATGAAGCTACATTTTTTATATACTCTTTAAATGGAATCCAGTAATTTGGAGCAGAACTATCTTCAGGTAAACCATCATGAACAACTACAAATTCGGGAACGACAGGATTGTCTAAGACAACAAATCCTGTTGGTGGTGGTAAAGGCTTTAAATCACTTTCTGGGATTTTAGGAGGATACGTTCCGTACAAAGTATTTTCCCCTATATCATAAACATTCTCATTTTGTCTAAAGTAGAACAGTCTACTTCGTGTTTGAGCATCTAAAGGGACATTTTGTCTAGCCTCTACAGTAGGAAATACTTGAGTTCCGTCGATAATAGCTGTTTCATATCCTTCTGAAATTACTTCTACAGTATATTGACTATAAGGTCTAACATCTGAAGGTTGTTGAGAATATTGAATGTCAGGTGCATCTAACGTGATACCAGTAACTTGACCAGAACTATCAGTTTTTAAATTTTGATATATTTGAGTTTGTCTTTCTCCGGATTCAGGATTTTTATAAATATTTACAGTTGCATTTTCGATAGGCCTATTAGTTGCACTGTCAATAACACTAACTGTTAGGAAACCATCTTGCATATAATCACCTCTTCATATAAATAATACTTTTCTACATTCATACTATGAAGATAGCTATTATTTTGTTAAGGATAAATGGAAATAATATATCTATAAAATATAAAGAGAGGATTAATTTATGAAATTAGATCTATTAATATTGGCTATAGCACCAGTTGCAACAATTATATTATGGATATATTTAAAAGATAAATATGATAAGGAACCAATACGTGTACTAAGTAAGTTTTTTATACTTGGTATTTTAGTAAGTACATTAGCAATTTATGCAGAAGAAATACTTATAAAAACAAATATATTTACAGGAAAAATTAATATTTTTTATATGTCTTTTATAGTTGCAGGGGTAGTTGAAGAAGGATTAAAAGAGTTAGTACTTATACCCAATTTGCTAAAAGAAAAAAGCTTTAATGAAAGGTTAGATGGTATTATATACTCAGTATTTTTATCCTTGGGGTTTGCAACTATTGAAAATATTATATATATATTATTTGAGGACCAAACATCAGCTTTTGAAGTTGGAGTCATAAGATCTATAATATCAGTTCCAGCACATATGATGTTTGCTGTAATTATGGGATACTACATTTCGAAATATAGATTTACTAGCTCTAAAGCTAAAAAAAGAAAATATTTAACATTATCTATAGTATTGCCTATTTTATTACATGGAGTTTTTGATTTTATATTGATGATACAATATAGATGGTCTATTATAGTGTTTATAGTTTATATAGTATATTTATGGAAAAGCAGTCTAGATAAACTAGATGAATATACAAATAATTCTAGAAAAAAATTTTTAAAAAGATATAAATTTATTAGGCATAAAAAGAGAAAGGACGATTAAAATTGAAGAAATTACCACAAAGATTTTTAGATGACATGAAAGAACTTCTTATGGATGAATATGATGATTTTATAAAAAGTTATGATGAACCTAAAACAACAGGATTAAGAATCAACACTTTAAAAATAAATAAAGAAGAATTATTAAATTTAAATTTATATAATTTAACACCGATACCTTGGGCGGATGAAGGATTTTATTATGATGAGGAAGTAGATAGACCAGGGAAAAGTCCACTACATGAATCAGGCGCATATTATTTACAAGAACCATCTGCAATGAGTGTAGTACCTCATCTTGATATAAAAGAAGGAGATAAAGTTCTTGATATGTGTGCTGCCCCAGGAGGAAAATCTACATATATATTATCGAAACTAAATGATACAGGATTATTAGTATCAAATGAGATAAATCCTACTAGAATAAGAGCATTAGGAGAAAACTTAGAGCGATTTGGGGCTAGAAACTGTATAATAACAAATACTGACTCTAATAATTTGAGAAAGGTATTTACAGGATATTTTGATAAGATAGTAATTGATGCTCCTTGTTCAGGACAAGGTATGTTCAGAAAAGATGAAGTTGCTATAGAAGATTGGAGTTATGCTAAGGTTTTAGAATGCCAAAGTATTCAAAAAGATATTATAAGAGATGGATATGATATGTTAAAAAATGGGGGAATATTAGTATATTCTACTTGTACATTTGCAAAAGAGGAGAATGAAGATGTAATAAATGAGTTTATATCTGAATATAAAGATGCTAAATTAATTGAAATGCAAAGAATATGGCCGCATAAAGTAAGTGGAGAAGGTCATTTTGTTGCTAAAGTTCAAAAATTAGAGAATGAAGATTGTAATGTAAAATATATAAAAATAAAGAATAACGATAAAGAAGTAAAGGATTATAGAGAGTTTGAAAAGAAATTCTTAAATATATCTATGGAAAGTAGATTTGATATAAGAGGAGAAAATTTATACTTACTACCTGAAGAACATCCGGATACAAAAAAATTAAAAGTATTAAGATATGGTCTGCACTTAGGAATGCTAAAGAAAAATAGATTTGAGCCTTCTCATGCATTATCTCATTATTTAAAAATGGAAGATGTAAAAAATGTAGAAAACTTTAGTATACAAGATAATAAAATTTTAGACTATCTAAGAGGAAATACTATAGAAACAGGAAAAAGTAGAGGATGGGTTTTAGTTTGTGTAGAAGGTATAGGTCTTGGATGGGGAAAAGAATCTAATGGTATATTAAAGAATCATTACCCTAAAGGATTAAGAATAAATTACTAAAATTATTTAATAAAATCTCCAATATAGTTCAATAATAAAATATAAAACTATTTTATGGAGGTAGGTTATGGAGATTTTAAGTGAAAATCAAGAGTATGCTATATCAAAATTTTTA
>CAMEPL010000101.1 GCA_945931665.1 uncultured Clostridium sp.
GGCTTATATACAAAATTTAGTATAAATAAGTATTATTTATTTAAAACGATATTATACTTTTAATATATCAATAATTGATTGGAGGGATATATTTTGTTTATTAGAAAAGAAGACTTTAATGAGGTTAAAATCATTCCTTCTATTTTAGTCTATTTACTGATGAACTTTGGAATCATTTTTGCAGTATCAATTGTAGATAATAGCATTTTAAATAATACTAATATTATTCAATTGTTTATAGATTGCCTGTTTATTCTCTATTTATTTTTTAAGTTTGGAGTAAATCTACGAAAGCTTAACAATTTAATTCATGATTTCATTGAAAAAATAAACATAAAAGAAATTATAAATGTTGTCTTTACACAGATACTCGTGTCTTTAGGTACTACTTTATTAATGCTTGCTATCATATGTTTTATAGATTTAGATATGGCAAATTCTCTTAATAATTCAAGTGATGATCTTTTTACAAGCACCGTAGTATTTTTTATTTTAACAGTGATAACTGCACCTATACTTGAAGAACTCCTTTTTAGAGTTGTATTTTTCAAACGATTATCTAGAGTTTTTGATGTTTATGTAGGTATGATAGCTTCATCAATAATATTTGGTATTTTACATGTTGAGTTAGCAGTTGTGGGAGCTATCATTTTTGGAATTGCAAACTGTATTTTATATTTAAAATATAGAAATATATTAATACCTATGACTGTGCATTTTCTAAACAACCTAATTGTAAGTATACCTACTTTATTTTCTAGTGCAGATTCTATATCTGGTGCCGAATCAGAACTATTGACATTAAACGATGCCTCTACATATTTAATAGTTGGCATTATTACACTCATAATAGGATTATTTCTATTTATTAGATTTATTATACAAAACCGTAAGTATATCGAAAGAGATGCCTTCGATATGAAAACTTATAAGTTCGATAGCCTTTTATAAAATGATTTAAACTTAAAAATAATAAAACCGTAGTCTGCAAACTACGGTTTTATTATTTCTTAAACTATATCGTGATCTCTTACTGTAGCCATCTCTCTTATTTGATTAGAATATTGTGATTCAATATGTACCATATCTATAAATTCTTGTACTGAATTAAATCCTCCTAACATCTCTCTAAGCGAGATTGCCCTATTTGCAATTTGTTCATTTACACCTGGAAGGCTTAATAATTCCTGAATTGAACAGAAGTTTATGTTTATCTTACCTTTGTCATCTATATCTTTGTATTGTTCATTTTTTTTGCTATAAGATACATATTTACTATTATCAAGAATTTCTTCATTGCCTTTTACTATAGATTCATCATAGTTTCCATCTTCAAATGTAGAATCACTAGGTTTAGATGAAATTGTATCATAGTCTCTATATTCCATATTTGAATGATAAGTACTATCTAAATGTGTGTCATTTCCACTACCTTTTATATAGTCTTTTCCTTTATAGTGTCTTCTTACATTTTCTCTCATTTCTTCTAAATCTTTATCTTCTATTCCATTAGTAAGAATATAGTCTCTTCTTACTAAATATTCTCTTCTTACTAAAAATGACTGGATAGCACCTACTAATAAACTTACAATCCATACTAAAACTGCAACATTTGATATATTGCTATCTGGATCTGATGCAATAATGAATATAGATATAATTCCTATTAGTAAATATAATACTCCTGTTACCTTCCATTTAGTTGTTCTAGTTTTTGTTCCTATATATATGAATGATGCAAATGAAAGTCCCATACATGAAAGTATAATCCACCATGAATTAAAAATCTCCCATATTAAACCTCGTCTTGTTACTGACATATTTTCACCCTCTTAAGTAATTATTATTCTTATTTAAAATATATAGAAATTTTATTTATTTTATAACATAATTATATCATCTATAAAAGACTAATATTTAATTTATTTTAGTAATTTATTTTATATTTGACTTTCTTCTCTTACTTGTTTATTTTCAATCTTATCTATAAGCCATTGTCCAGCTTCTTGTATAACTATAAATTCCATATATTCTTTTCTAGATTTAGTTATTTCGCCTTCTTTTACGTTGCTTTGTACAATTATTCCGACTCTATACTTGCCGTCTTCTGCTTTCATATTTTCTTTAGTATAGCCTATAATATCTATATTTTTTCCTGAGTTTTGGTCAATAGTATTAACTAACTCATTATGTAATTCACCTTCTGGAGTTATGAAGTTTTCTATATAAGATATGTCTCCATTGTTTACTGCATCTGCATAATTACTCCAATACTCATTTATAACTGTATCAACTTGAGAATTTAAATTTAAATTTGCATTATTGTCTGATTTTTCAACAATTATATTAATATTATATAATTCATCTCTGTTGTATAATATTCTAAGTGTAGTAGATCCTTCTTGTTTTCCTGATATTTTACATTTTTCTTGATAACCAGAAATATTAGCTAAACTAGTATCATCAATTGAGTAAGATAATAAATCATTATTTATATCTTTACCTTTTAACGTTACTTCTATTTGGGCTGCTTTATTTATTTTTAATATATAGCTGCCATCTTTTTTCTCCATATTAGTTACTTGTATTTTATCTACATCAATAGTATTATTTTCATCACTATCTCCGTTGATATCGTCAAATCCAATATCTATATTTTCTATTTTTCTACCACCGTAGTATACATGTATAGTTGTCTTTCCTTTGCCCATGCTTATTAATTCACACTGATTATATTTAATTTTTCTATAAGTGCATATATCTGAATCATCTATCACATAAGAGATTTTTCCCTCATCTATTTTTCCAGATTTACTTCCTTCTAATGTAATAGTTAATTTAACATCTTTTCCTTCATCAAATATATATGTATCATTTTCTAATTTATACTCTTCACTAAATTCAATATCTGATACAGTTACTTCACCTGGGTCTGATAATGTTTTATATCCAAAGTATCCTGCTACTAATAATATTGGTATTAATAAAATCCATAAAAATCTCAGTTTGCTTTTCTTTTTAACTTGTGAATAATCGTCATCTTCATAATACTCATCTTCATATTCTTTTTCGTCTTGTTCTTCAAAATCTAATTCTTCATTTGATTCTTCTATATTATGAATATCATCACTACTATTAACTATACCTCCAGTTGCAATTGCTTCTTTATTTTCTAGTTCTTTATCCTGTGCTATCTTTTGATTCCTCTTTAATTCATATTCACTCAAGTTGTCCACTTCTACATCGCTCCACCCTAATGCATATGATATATTATCTAAGATATACTCCATTCTCAGCCCTGTAATACAAGACTCTTTAAAAATTTCTGTGGCTCTTTCTAAAACTTCTTGTCTACTTTGTTCATCCACACTATTTCCTTCAACAAAAACTTTCATTACACCTGAATTAATCGCATCTATTGTCCAATTTATCTCCATAGTAGATTCAGGAATTAAATCCATTAAAATAGCTTCTACTTTTCCGGGATTTAAAAGTGTATTTTTTCCAAAGTTATCGACAATATATCTCAGTGATAAACTTAAATTTTTTGCTTTTATGGTTCCCGCCATATTATCTTATCAACTCTCTCTCTTTTATTTTATAATTTATATTATTACACAAATAGATATTTTTTGCTATAATTACAAATCTTAAATTCTTTCAATATTAAAAACAAGCTCCATTTTGTGGAAAATTATAATAGCCTGTATTTTATTAATACAGGCTATTATAATTTATTTTAAAAATAATATTAATTTATTTTGAATGGTATTACAGAGTTTAAAAGTCTTTGTGCATATTCATTTTGTGCAAATGCCAATCTATCACTGGCAATTTTCTCAACTATATTTCCTTGATATAAAAATAAAACTTCATCACACAAGTTAGCAACCGCTTGTAAGTCATGAGCTATAAATAAATATGTCATATCTAAGTCTTTTTTTAAATCTTTTAAAAGGTCTAAAACTTGTGCTTGTATAGATACATCTAGTGCACTTATAGCTTCATCTAATACTAAAATTTTTGGTTTTGTAGCGATTGCTCTCGCTATACAAACACGTTGCAATTGGCCTCCACTTAATTCATGAGGATATCTATCCATTAAATTCGCTGATAATCCAACTTTTTCAAGCAATTCTACAACTACTTTATCTAAATCTTCTGTTTTGCGTAGTGCAACTAAGGGCTCTGCAATTACTTGTTTTATTGTAAATTTAGGATTTGCAGATGATGTATAATCCTGAAATACCACCGTCATTTTACCAGGATTTTCCTTTATCCATGATTTAACGGGTTTACCTTCTATAGTTATTGTTCCTTCATTCGGTTTTTCAAGTCCTAATATTAAACGACTTAATGTACTTTTACCACTTCCACTCTCTCCAATTAATCCTACACATTGACCTTCCTCTATTTTAAAATCTATTCCTTTTAATACATGTAATTTATCTTTTTTAAAAAATCCTCCACCTATTTTAGAATAGCTTTTATGAACCCCTTTAACTTCTATCATCTTACATTACCTCCTCTTTTTTCATAGATTGTATAAACGATTCTGTAAGATGAACACGAGTGTCTATCAAATACTTAGTATATTCATGAGCAGGATTTTTAAATACTTTCTGTGCAGGTCCACTTTCAACACAAATTCCATCTTTCATAACTAAAAGGTCAGTAGCTAAATGTTGAACAACACCTAAGTCATGAGATATAAAAATAAGCGATGTTTTAGTAAGCTCTCTAAGTCTTATAAATTCCTCTACTACTTCCTTTTGGTTTATTGAGTCTAATGCAGTAGTAGGTTCATCGGCAATTATAATATCCGGTTTCATCGCCAATGCTATAGCTATCATACATCTTTGTAACATTCCACCTGAAATTTGGTGTGGATATTTTAAGATAACTTGTTCTGGTTCTCTAATCAACATTTTTTCTAAAGAGCTTATAGCTAATTCTTTAGACTCTTCTTTTGATAATCCTAAATTTTCTACAAATGTCTCTATCATTTGATAGCCGATTGTATAAAGTGGGTCAAACGAAGTCATAGCATCTTGAGGTATCATGCATATCCTTCTACCTCTTATTTTTCTCAATATATTTCCCTTTAGCCCAACTAATTCTTGCCCATCAAATACAGCACTTCCTGTTATTTTAAGCCAAGGATTTGTAAGCCCTAATATAGCCTTTACTGTCATAGATTTTCCACTACCACTTTCTCCAACTATTCCAAGGCAAGAATTCTTTTTTAATATGAAATTATTTTTCTCAACAATTACTTCTCCGTTTTTTGAATCAGTTATAGTTAAATCTTTTACTTCTAATAAATTCATTATTCATTCACCGCCTTTTTCTTATAACTTGAATGTTTTGGATTGAATGCATCTTGTAGACAATCTCCAAAGAAGTTGAATACCGCTACAACTATTAATATAGCTATACCAGGTATCATCATTTGGCTTGGATGTAACATAAGCACAGTTTTTGCCTCATTTAACATCATTCCCCACTCAGCTGTAGGCGGTTGAACTCCAAGACCCAAAAATGACATAGCTGATATGTTAAGAATTATTCCGCCCATATCTAATGTAGCAAGAACAGCTATTTCACCTAATGTAGATGGTAAGATATGCTTTGTTATAATATGCCAAGTGCTACAGCCTGCAACTTTTGAAAATCTTATATAGTTTTTATCATTATATTGTATAACTATAGATCTTATCATACGTGTATACCATGCCCATTTCGCTATAATTGTAGCTATAACAAGGTTTTTCATCCCAATTCCTAAAACCCCAATTATAGAAAGAATCATAACCTCGCTTGGGAAAGATAGCATTATATCACAGATTCTCATTATAACTTCATCTACCCAACCTCTAAAAAATCCAGCTAAAATTCCTAATACACTTCCTATAAATATAGTAATTGCCATTGTATATAATGATACAAAAATAGTTGTTCTCGCTCCGTACATCATTCTTGATAAAAGGCATCTTCCTAATTGGTCTGTGCCTAGAGGATATGCTGCAGACATAGCTGCAAATTTATTAGTTACATCTATTTCTGCAGGGTCATGTGGAGCTAAAACAGGTGCTCCTATAGCTACTATAATAACTGCTGCTATTACCACCATGCAAAATACTGCTATTTTATCTGAAAATAATCTTTTTAATACCGACATATCTTTACTCCTTTCTCATTCTAGGGTCTATAGCCACAGAGAAAATATCTACTAATAAATTGCATATTACGAATAATACTGCCATTAGAAGTATGTATGCTTGTATTACTGGAAAATCGCGGTTGAATATTGCATCTACACATACTCTACCAACTCCAGGCCATGCAAATATATTTTCCACTATTACAGTCCCCGCTATAAGCTTTGGAATAGACATTCCTAAAGCTGTTAAAGATGATTGTAAAGAGTTTTTAAATATATGTTTTATTATTGTTGTTTCTTTAAGTCCCCTTATCCTAGCATAATAAACATAGTTTTCATGTTTATTTTGAACCATGTTATTTCTTATAAGTCTTACATAAGTTGAAATATAACCAAGTGATAAAGTTATCGCCGGAAGAACTATCGAACTAGGTCTTTCCATACCACTAGTTGGGAACAAGTTCAGTTTTACTGAAAAAATCCATATCAATAAAAGACCTACCCAGAAACTTGGCATAGCTGTTCCAACAAAGACTAATGCCCTGGCCAGTTTATCACCTAAAGTTCCCTCATATACAGCACAAAGAATTCCCACTAATACACTAAAAACAATTGTTATTATTAATGCTACAATAGCTAATTTTATCGTATTAGGAAGAGCTTGTCCTATTAAAGTTGCAACTGGTTTATTATTAACATAGCTATTACCAAAATCCCCGTGTAAACTATCTGTTAACCAAGTTACATATCTTTCAAAATAAGGTTTATTAATCCCCAATTGCTCTTCCATAGATTTTACTGCCTCTTCAGTTGGAACTATTTCATTTACACGAAGTGCAACCTCGGCAGGATTACTAGGACTTAAACTTATAAGAGCAAACGATAAAAATGAAATTCCTATTAATATAGGTATTACTGTTGCTAATCTTTTTAATATGTAATCTCTCATATTCTCCCTTTCTATAATATATCTAATTTTTTAGGTAAATATATTTAAATTATAAGCAAAAAAGATAGCAATTAGCTTTTCCAATTATCATTTAAATATCTTCTAGTTAATA
>CAMEPL010000102.1 GCA_945931665.1 uncultured Clostridium sp.
CCCCCTCCCAGTATAAATATTACTTAAAAATCTTTCACACTGTTCGGTCTGCGTAATGTTATCAACTTTCATTTTATATAATATAATATTAATTATACCTAACAACTCATTATCAAGTATACCATTAGGTATATCTAATGCATTAACCCATTTTGAATATAAATACTCTTTCATTTCTAGATTAATATTATCACTTAGCTTTAAAGATAATTCTGTTTCTTCAAATACTCCCTTTATTTTTTCTGTAAAATATAAATCATAGATTACACTTATTTTTTCTTGTCTTGAAAATTTATTATTACTATATAGATGTTCTAATAGCAAAAGTTTAATATCAACATGCATAGGATAATCTAATATATCTATCCTTAGATTATCTAATTCGTCTATCTTATCATTTAGAATCGTATCTGCAAATTTAGCCTTAAGAACCTTATTATCAAAAATAATTTTGCTTAAATCTGTCTTATTAGTTTTAATTACTTCACTTTTATCCTTATCTATTTCATACTTCTTAATAGCACATAAGACTGGAGCTATCCATTTATTTTGATATACAGCTGCTACCCCTTGTCCTAATTTAGCTAATTCTACTATTTGTTCATCATTAAGACCTACTGATTTTCCAACTAATTCCCTATCTGAATAATCTGGTAAGCTTAATATTATTTTGGTATTTGTATTTCTTATTACAGACATATCCATTAATCCAGGTGATTGGTCTGCAATAATAAATCCTTCTCCGTAAGTTCTCATTTCAGCAATAGCATTAGCTATCATTTCAACTGATTTTCCTAGTAAATTAGAACTTTCTGAAGATTGTTCTGTAGATGTCCTTTTTAATAAGTTATGTGCTTCTTCCAATACAGTAATATGACGCAATTCATTTGTTGGTGAGCTATATGTCATATGATATTCCTGCATACGCATGACTAATATCCCCATAATCATTGCTTTAGTTTCAATTGAACCAATTCTACTTAAATCTATAATTGTATAGTCACTAAATAATTTCTCATCACCCATATCACCATTAGAAAAAACTTGCCCCAAAATACCATTAGTCAATGATTTCACTCTTGTTACTAATGATCCAATATAATTACTTTTTACCTCTTGTGAGAAGTCTGATTGATTAATTACATTATATAGTTGTTTTAATACATCTGAAAAACATGGGAATAATGCTTCATTAATACTATTAGTTGATGTACTTAAATCCCATCCTGCCGCTACATACGATTTCTCAATTGCTTCTTTTAATACTGCTGGCATAGCTGCATACATTGGCCAACATACATTAAATATTTCTACTAATCTATCTATATGTTCATTAACTAATATCCCTTCGCTATTAAACTTAAAAGGATTTATTTGAAGTAAGGTACCAAAATTCACATTTGTACTATATACCCTTGCATACTTTTCAAACTCTAATCTATACTCACCTTTAGCTGGCTCAATAACTAAAAAAGGAATTTCTTTTTCTCTTAATTCATGTAAAATTTTATAAATTGCTGTGGACTTTCCTGATCCTGTTGACCCAGTTATAAAAGTATGTTTAGTTAAACTATCAATATCTAAATCTACATAATTATTTTCTTCAACTTCATGCATATGACTTATCGAACCAAAGCTAATCTTTCTGTTATTATCTTTTGATAATATAGTTGCAACATTTTTGTGCAAAACATTTCTTTCAAACTCAGCACATTCAATACTCGATAAACCCTGTATAGACTTATATGGGAATGTCATTATCTGAGCTAATTCCATAGATGATATATATGTTGTAGGTGTAATACACTCTATGTCACTAAATCCTATATCTTGTTTGTTTACTGTTGCTTTAATATCACAATTATTAACAAAAATAGGATGCGAAAAGTATTGTACGAATTTTTTAATATTTGTAAAATCGCTATTATCTATTGAATAATGCCATGAATTAACTATAGCTGTTTCTACAAATGACTCATTTCCTTGCATAAGTCCTAGTAAATAATTTGCTACATTTTTTGAAGTTACTGAATTTTCTGCTACTACATATGTGGCTTGCCTCCACATTCCTACTGATTCACATGATTCAATACGTTCTAATTGCTTTTCTATTCGCTTAACTATAGAATAAATAGGATATGACCTATATGAATTAGTAACACTACTCATATCTCCATTAGTAACACAAAAATTAGTACTATGTGTATCGGTGTCACTTTTACTACTTCCTTCTGTTATAGTTCTACTATGTTGATATCCTGCAGATACTCCAACTGAAGTCCCAATATTTCTTGTAGTAGCTTTAAGTACATTGGTTAATCCACTAAGCCATCCTTTCCCTGTGCTATTACCAATATTCACTCCTACATTTGTTCCAATATTGAATCCATTTATTTTTGCTAGCGACTCATTTGTTCCTTCAGTATGAGAATTTGAATCTGACTCGCCCTCTGATTTTGCATGAGTTTCACCTTGGTTCTTTTGAAACTCTGCATAAGAAAAAATACTAGAAGCTAATTCTTGATATCCATTTTTTATTGTTAATAACTCTTTATGATTGATTGGCTCTGCTAAGAAAACAATTGTGTATTCTTCACTTTTTCTTTTTGGAATTATACCATTTAATAATTTTTCTATGCCTTGACTTATATGCTTTTCTGATTTTTCCGATGTAACATTAGTTAAAATCGAAATCGATTTATTATCCTCACTTCCAATTCCAAAAAAATCCTCATCTATTTCACCTTCTTTTAACATTGATTCATTTCTAATTGTTGTTCCTGGAAAATTTCCTTTTATAGAATCTCTTAAAAGGCATACACTATTACTTGTAGACATTTCATTTCCATTATTTAAAGCATCATTTTTTAATACAAAGTAAAACTCTGTTCCTTTTATAGTCCTTTTTATTACTAATGCTAAACTATCCTTTCCATTAGCAAATGTACTATAAATATTTCTGAAACGGTCTATTATCTCTTCTTTCTTATCGTAAACCCAACGTTCAATTTTTATAGCTTGTATATTTGAAAAATAGCTAATTTTACTTAATGATTTATTATTAGAATTTACAAATGAATTATAATTATTAAAATCAACTACACTATATTCTTCCTGCATATTAAATAAATAATTCTTAAAGATATTACTTTGTATTTTATCTAGATTCGATATTAAATCTTGATTATCTACCATCTAATCCACTCCTCTAATAAACTCCTTTGTTTTGTATAACAAATCCCTACTAAACTTACTTATCTATTAGTTTCCTGTATTATTGCTTTATCATTTTCTTTAGATTCATTATTTAAATTATTTACCCCTATAATAGTACCCACAACAACTATCCCTAAAATTACCACTACCGAAATAATTAAGCATTTCTTTTTCTTTTCAACATAATGTGATACTTTTGAATAATAAATTAAATACTCTTTACTCACTCTTCCTGCAGCCCCTCCATTCATTAAATATTTTACATACTCTTTATTCCATTTAGTTTTTTCTTCTTTTATAAAATTGCTTTTTTCTGGTATCATTTTATTTTTAACTAACTCTTCTGAAAGTATATTTACATCTTGTAGTGATATTTTATTTTCCTTTATTTCATACAAAACATGTGCTAAAGAATCGTAAAAATCTTTTTCGCCAAAATATTTTTGATAAATATTACTCATTAATAGCCCTCCACATTTTATTATTTAATTCATTATATTTTTCTTCTATGGAATCTAATACTTTCTTTGCTATTCTTTGTTCTTCGCTAATCTTTCGTTCATTATTTATCAATTTCTCTAAACTCCCAGATAATATTTCAATATTTGTAATAAATTCCTCTGTTAATGCTTTTCCTTTCTCTCTAGCTAACTCTTCTATCTCTTTAATATAATTATTATATTGTCTATTTGTTAGTGAAATAAATTGTTCTGATACCTCTTGTATATACTGTTTTTTATCTGTTGTAGTAAAGAATAAAAAGGCTTTTTCTTTATTAATATATTTTTCCATTCGTATAGATTTTAGAGTTGTTGGAGGAACCTCCGTATCTGAAACATTTAATATTTGGTTTAATAACTCTTCTTCTAATCCCTTATATTCTCTAATTTTAACTGAAATAATATCCTTTAAAGAATCCATCTGTCTCTTTAAAATTGTTACTCTTTTTTCATTATAATATCTATCTAAATCTCTAGCATAATCATTCAGATTTGCATTAATTATTCTATTCTTCTCCTCAAACTTTTTACGATTATACGCTATTTTAGGCATTTTTTTAACTTGTTTTGTAGCTCTATTGTTAATATCATTAACCATTGTGTGTATTGAATTTATTTCTACTATTTGCTTTTCCATATTTTCTATAGTTAGATACTTATCAAAATCTTCATAACATTTTTCAATAGCTTTACGCATATCATTCTTCATTATACTGATTTTTTTTCTTATTTTCTCTTTATCACTTCTTGCTTGGCTCTCTATTGCCTCATAAGCATCTTTTACACCATCTATAACATGAATAACGCCATCATATAATCCCTTAGCCTTAACTGCTAATGCATATTTTTTAGCATATTTAATTATCTCTTCTTCTATTGCATACATTCCAGAGCATATAAATAACTTTTTCAACTCTTGTTCATGTTCATCTATAATCTCATTACACTTTTCTAACTCTCTTAACGAATTTTTTTTCAATTCCTCTGTTTCCATAGCTGCTTCTGATAAATTATCATATTCAAAGTATTTGTCCTCAATAATTGTGTCTAAATTTCTTTTTATAAACCTATCATCATCTGAATTTTGAATTCCTGCAAGTTTAGCTTTTGCACAATATGCACCTTTAGAAGAAACATAAAATACTCTTTTCTTTTTTAAATCATATTCATATTCACTAATAGTATTATCATTTAGTTCATCCTTAGAATTTAATGAGGTTTTAATTCTTTTATTCCTAATCGCTATTAATTCATTTTGATCATATCTATCTACCTGATTTATTATATGCAATGATCTTGATAAATCTATAGTTACATTATTTTCATTACTCTCTTTTTCTTGAGATTCCTCTAATAATTTATATAAAATAGAATTCCCTGTCCCTTCCATCTTCTCTGGTGAATATAATATCATCAAAATGGAATTAGTTTGCTTTTTTAGGGCATCTTTTAATATTTCTAGATGTTCATCAGAATTACTATCAGTACCAGGTGTATCGAAAAATGTAAAATTTATATTTTCACAAAGTGGAATAGGATAATTAATATCTATTATTCCATCTATATAATTATCTTCTTTAGCATTACTATTATTAGGTAAATTGTTTATTATTTTAATAATACTGTGTAATTGCTCATGTTGTAATAAATATTTATTTTCAGTGATTATTTTATCTATTTTTCCTTTAATTCCATCATCATTTATCTCTGTAGTAAACATAAATATATGCTGTTTTTCATTCCATACTATTGATGCAATTTTCCCGTTATCTTTTTCACTTTTTTTAACAGTAAAATTAATAGATGGACATTTTGAATTTTGAATTCTAAACATTTTTGCTGTTTCTGAATTTATATTTTCAGGCAAAATTCTCTTTCCAATAATAGCGTTTATAAAAGTAGATTTTCCAGAACTATATGTTCCAACCATACAAATATTAACATTATTACTATCTAACGCCTTAATCTTTTCATTTAAATCATTTCTTCTTTTAATAAATATTCGTCTAGTATTATCATCCTTTAATTTATTATCAAATATCTCCATAGATTCCCTATAAAAATCTAGTATATCGGTGTAAATATTATCTACAGATGGTAACTCTATAAACTTTCCTATATTTAAAATTTCTTTTCCTTTATATTTATTATAATCACTAATCATTTTTACAAAATCCTCATAATCTATTTTAGTTCCTTTAAAGACAATTTTACTATTTTCAATTGCTAAAAATGTTTCTACAATATCATCAAAAAATTGATTTCCTTGATTTTGTAATAAAAATTCCCCCTGATTTGGTGCGTATCTTTGCAATCTGGGGCATTCTGAATATGGTATTTCATTATACTCCCCATTATTATTAACTAAAAAATGTATTTCTTTTTTAACCGGATGATACATTAACATTATTTCTCTCATAAGCACACTACTCCTATATACTTTTATCTATTATTTTACTAAATTAAATTTTATTCCTTTTTAATTAAATATTGGTAAATTAATTATGTCATAATATTTATATTAAAAATAAACAAAAAAATTCTAGTTAAAATAAGTTATTTAAATCCATTCTAACTAGCTAAATGTACCTATTAAATTTCCACTTAAAATTCAGTTCAATTAATATCAGGATGATTACTTCCCCATTATGGAAATCGTAAATTTACCGCTACAAGCATTCATACTCTTAAATATAATCAAGTAGAATGAAAATAATTATTTTCCTCTTACTATAATCACCGTATATACTGTCTGGTATATGCTCATTCTTTAATTTTACTACAATATTAGAAAATCATAATAAAAATATATAATGTAAAGGTGCTTCAAATCTATTAAGCTTTCTTCTATTATATATTTTCTATTCTACACCTATAACTCTTACTCTTCTAATCATAACATATTACTACCGCTAATACTTTTTATCCAACTAAAAACATTTCTCCCCTTTAAATAATCCTAAACAATTCATTGGCCTCATTCTCCTAAACATAATTATATAACCATTTATCTTCCATTAACCTAGATAAATTATAATCTGATATACCCTTATTAAAAACACTAAACATAAATTTATCCACTTTTCCAGAACATTCATTACAATATAAAATACTACAATTTAAATTAAGCGGATTCTTTATATCTTTAAATACATCATAAATATTTATAGGACATACTATTTTCATTTAATACATTTCCACAGACCTAATATTTTGGAACATTATATCCCATTTTATGCACATTCTTTCTAAAATTACTTTATCATTTTTTATACTACTACTAAACTTCCACCATTATTAAACAATCCATTCAATATATAATGCGTTTCTCTCTTAGTTAAATCAGCAATCTCCCTACTTCCCATATACTTCCTGATTCACTCCATCTGCTTATAAGATGCAGGTTCCTCGCCTCATTTTCTTATTATATGCAAG
>CAMEPL010000103.1 GCA_945931665.1 uncultured Clostridium sp.
GTACTCAACAAATTATGTATAAATAATGAAATTTTACAAAAGATAACTAAGAATAATATTTCAAGATTTCTTTACATAAATAGGAGGGTTTTAGCATGTGTACAGCTTTAAGTTTATTAACATTTAACAAAGAACATTTATTTGGAAGAAATATGGATTTGGAATATACATTTGGGCAAACACCTGTTGTAGTTCCGAGAAATTATGAATATACAAGTAAGGTTTCTGGTGAAAAGAAACAAATCAAATACGCTGTAGTTGGTATGGCATCAGTTACTGACAACTTCCCGCTATTTGCTGAAGCGATAAATGAAGAGGGGCTAGGGTGTGCTGGGCTTAATTTCCCAGATGCATATTGGGAAGAAGGAGCAAAAGAAGGAATGGAAAATATGCCTCCATATGAATTAATTCTTTGGATTACAGGGAATTTTGCAAGTTTGGAAGAATTAAGACCTTATCTAGATAAAATAAATTTAGTTGCTATACCTTTTTCAGAAAAACTGCCACTTCCAACACTTCACTGGATGGTTACTGACAAAACTGGTAAAGCTATCGTAATCGAAGTGACTAAAAAAGATGGTTTCAAAGTATATGAAAATAAAGTTGGGGTAATGACTAATGCGCCTGCATTTGACTGGCATACTACAAATTTACGTCAATATATGAATGCAACTCCAGTCCAACCGACATCTGCAAATTGGAGCGATTTAGAATTAACCCCACTTGGCTCTGCGACTGGTGGAATAGGACTTCCTGGCGATTTTTCTTCTCCATCTAGATTTGTCAGAGTGGCATTTTTAAGAGCACAAATTCTTATGGAAGATATCAAAGACGACGGAATAATCGAGTTTTTCCACATCTTAAACAACGTCGCTATGGTAAAAGGCTCAGTAATAACAAAAGACGGCAAGGACGAAATAACTCAATACAGCTCTTGTATGAATTTAGAAAAGGGGCTTTACTACTATAAGACTTACAACAACAACCAAGTAAATATGGTTGATATGCATAAAGAAGATTTGGATTCAGGCGAAATAAAAATCTTCCCTTATAAGGACACTCAAGTTGTTAATACTTTAAACTAGTGTGATTAATATTAAAAAGTGGCTGCAAAATAGTGAGCAGCCACTTTTTAATTTAAGCAATAAGAAAGTCGCCTATATTATGAGCAGTGCAAATTTTAAGTAAGTAGGTTGCATATCTCAGGATCATTATATTTAATCTGTTTTGGTATTTTTTGCTGCGTCGAGATATCCTTAGTATAATTTGACTTTATATAGTTGATTGCTTTTTTCACCCTTTCATCATCGAGAGAAACTTTTTTGGAAGGAGTTTGGATTTTGTCCTTCAAATTTTTAATAAGTTTGAGCCAAATTATATTTAAATTACTGGCTATTTCCAGTTCATATGCGTAATATTGATTATTGTAGGCCGAGTAAGTTTTTTCAACATATTCCAAAATTTCATTTTGCCATTTAACATCTCTTTTTAATACAACAAAGTTTAAGTTGTTAGAATTTATAATGGTGTCGACGTATTTTTTCCCGATTAGCGAGTGCTCACTGCCTGAAATTATGCTCTGATTAAACATAATCGAAATCATCTTGCAGTTGTATTTATATGGTTTGATTTGGTGAAGAATGTTGGAATTAAAGAAGATACCTTCACCAGGGTTTAGAATTATTTTTTTCGCCATTTACTTGAAAACAAATTTTATCTTCAAATACGTATGAAATCTGTAGATCTTTGTGCCAATGCCATCTTATATATCCTTCATCAAATAAGCGAAACTCGTCTGTATATATAAGAAATGGGAAATCTCCACTTTTATATTTAACTATTTCTCGATTTTGTTCGTCGGTTTCAATTTTAGATAATTGCATCTTAACTCCTTTCAATTTGGCTAATATAGTTTCAATTTTAGGCAATATATTAATTGTTATACATTGCAAATAGTAATAAAATAAATGTGTGTTCGAGTTAATTAGTCAATATATTTAAAATTCATATTAATATTATTATATATGAAAATCAAAATTTTACAAAATGAAAGGGAGATAAAATGAATAACTCACGTTTTAAAGGAATTGCCCTAGTTATTTTCGGAGCGACGTTGTGGGGTGTTTCGGGGACTGTTGCAGAATTCTTGTTCCAGAAAAACAACTTTACTACTGAGTGGCTAGTAGTAATTAGGCTATTATTATCAGGTATTTTGCTTTTAACTTATGGTTTAGTTAAAAAAGATCAAGGGGTTAGGGAAATATGGAAAGATAAAAAAGATGTGATGAGGCTTGTGTCTTTTAGTATTTTGGGGATGATAGGTTCTCAATACACTTATTTCGCTGCGATTAAATATGGGAATGCTGCTACAGCGACAATTCTTCAATATTTGGCACCAGTGATTATCACGTGTTATGTGGCGATTTTTAGCAAGAAGTTGCCTAATAAAAGTCAGGTAGCGGCGATTTTATTAGCTATAGTAGGGACATTCTTTATAATTACAAAAGGCAATATAAACAGCTTGTCTATATCTAAAGAAGCGCTGTTTTGGGGACTATGTTCAGCGTTTGCCGGTGCACTTTATACATTGCAACCAGTTAATTTATTAAAAAAATATTCTTCAATCACTGTTGTTGGGTGGGGTATGTTAGTCGGTGGCATTGCGTTTAGTTTTATAAATCCACCGTGGAAATTTAGCGGAACTTGGTCAGTTGAGACAGTTTTGGCTGTTGGGTTTGTCGTGATATTTGGAACATTGCTTGCTTATTATTGTTATTTAGAAAGTTTAAATTATATTCAACCGATGGAAACAAGTATATTGGGTGCTTTTGAGCCATTATCAGCAGCATTTTTATCAGTTATATGGCTTAAAAATCCTTTTGGAATAAGCAATTTTGTAGGAACAGCTTGTATTATTCTTACGACGATAATTCTGGCTTATGCTAAAAAGGATGAACCTAAGGAAGAAACTTGTGAAAATATAGAGAAAGATAAATTAAAAGAGTATAGCTAAAAGATTTGGGACTTTGGAGATAATTATCCAGAGTCCTAAATTTTTTATAAAATCACCCGGGTGAAAACCACCCCAAACTAAGTTATATTCTAAAATTTTTACTATACTATAATTAAAGATAAAAATTATTTATAAGTTAGAAGGGGGAATCTAAATTGAAAAGGCTAACTGTTATCATATTATCACTTGTACTTACTCTAGGCGTTGTGGGGTGTTCGTCTAGTAGTGATGAGTCAAGCAACACAACAACTAAAGAGCAACAAGAAGAGCAGACTAAGGCTGCTACAACAGATGACATAAAGGCATTATTAAAAGATATGTATATTATTTTACAAGATAGTGATGGGGGAACTAAGGATTGTAAGGAAGAGCTAGTCAAGTACGGGAACGAGATAGATGAATCTATGATAGCTAATGAGGAATATGGGGACGAGATGGAAGTATTAAAAGAATCCATAAATAGCTATAATTTAGAAGAAATATCAGGGTATGTATGCAACATCTTAAATAGAATAGAAGGTACAGAAAAATATAAAATAGAAATAAAATCATCAGAAGATAAAAGTACAAATAAAGATGCTAATAAAAGCAACAGCACAGACAAAAGTAATACGAGCAAAAATCAAAACAGTAGCAGTCAAAGTACGACTAATAAAAATAGTAATAACAAAAATAAAACTAATCAAAACAATAATAACAACAAAGAAGAATACGAAAGTGGAGACTACGGCGATTACACAAAATGTCCTTCTTGTGGCAAGATGACATTCCACCCAAATGGATATTGTGAAAGATGTGGCTACAAAAAGTTAAATGAAGATGGGGCAAATCACGACTCTCAATGCAAAAACTGTGGAAGTGCAACTATAAATGCTGATGGTACTTGTCCTTATTGTGGATATAAAAATTAGATTATTATAAATAAATAACAAATTTAAAAATTAATAAAATAAAAAATAGGAGCATTAGTTCCTATTTTTTTTGCCCAAAATTCCATATACAAGGCTAAATCGACAAATGAATAATATATAATTAGAATATAGGAGTTAATAATAAACAAGATTATAAATGAAGTTGAACTATATATAAGAAAATTTCGATAAAACTTTGTTTAACAATAAGTATGATTCTAAGAAAGGGGTATGGCGAAGGGATATGGAATATATCAAGCAATATAGCACGAATGAAATCTATGTGAATGACAAACTTAAACAGAAAATAAAAGAGATAAATTCACATGCGCTGACTGTAGTTGAGGCACCGATGGGATATGGAAAGACGACGGCGATAAAAATATATCTGAGCAAATTCCATACGAATTACTACTGGCAGAATATCTACACTGATTCGGTTACGGCGTTTTGGAAGGGGTTTTGTAGGATAATAAGCAAGATGGACAAAGAAGCGGGAAGTCGTCTAGAAAACACAGGTCTTCCAAAGGACAGCATAATGCTTGAAGAGTGTATTGAGCTTATAAATTCGATTTGTATAAAAGAAGAAACTTCGATAATTTTAGATGATTATCATTTGATAGATAATAAAAATTTAGATGAGTTGATATATAACTTGGTCAAAAGTATGGATGACAAAATTCACCTCATTATAACTACGAGAAACAAGCCAGATATTGAGCTTGAGGAACTTAGATTAAAAAAACTAGTTAACTATATTACGAAAGAGAACTTGGAATTTGATAAAGATGATATAAAAAAATATTACAAGCTTTGTGGGATAGATTTGAACAGTCTAAATGCGGACGAGGTCTACAAAAAGAGCGAAGGTTGGATAAGTGCGATATATCTGCTTATGCTAAATTATATCGAATACAACACGATTGAGATAAGCGAGAATATATACGAACTTGTCGAAAAGTTAGTGTATGAACCTTTTGAGGATAGGTTTAAGGATTCTTTGCTTAGGTTGTGTATATTTGCCCAGTTTACATTAGAGCAGGTGAAATTTGTTACAGATGATGAAAATGTCGATTTGTTGATAAAGGAATTGACGGATGTCAACGCATTTGTGAAGTACGACAAGAAAAATAAAGTATATCTATTTCATGCAATTTTTAGAACTTGTTTGTTGGAAAAATTAAAAGAAAAAGACGATGAGTATAAAAACGAGATATACAAAAAAGGGGGACTTTGGTTTTATAAAAAAGGAAAATACGTTGTGAGTATGGAGTATTTTTATAATGCTGGGGATTATAAGAGCTTTTTAGAAACTTTGGTACAAGACAAGGGAAACAGCATTACGGGAGAAGTGAAAGATAGGTTTATAAAGTGGATGGAAAACTGTCCAGATGAATTTAAACAGAAAAATCATCTTGCGCTGTTGGTCTATGCGAGAAGGTTGTTTACTTATAACGAGATGGAGCTTTTTGGGAAGGTTTGTGGACAATTTTATGAAAATATAGCAAACGATAAAAAAATAGACGACAAGGAGAAAAACCAACTGCTTGGCGAGATGAAGCTTATACTCAGTTTTACAAAATACAACAATATAGAAGAGATGTCATCACTTCACAAAGAAGCTTATGAGTTAATGTATAAGCCATCGACAATTATGACGAACAAATCGACGTGGACTTTCGGCTCGCCGTCTGTGTTATATATGTATTATCGAGAAAAGGGCAAACTACAAGATCAGCTCAAAATAATTAAAAATGCCATGCCTTATTATTACAAAATCACCGAAAACCACGGCAAAGGAGCGGAGTATATTATGGAGGCCGAGGTGTATTTTAATCAGGGTGATATATTAAATGCAGAGATAGCACTAGACAAGGCTATGCTAGAATGCGACAAGTATTCGGGGATGCTATGTTGTGCTTTGTTTTTAAAATTGAGGATATTTATATACAAAGGTATGTACGAAGAGTTTTTGACTTTGATGGAGGAAATCGAGGACAGGATTTATATAAACGAGATCCATATGTTTTCTGATACGCTCGATTTGATAAGGGCGTATATATATTCAAATTTAAAACAAGAGAGCAAAATTCCAAAGTGGGTGGCAAATGGCAATTTTGAAAATACGAGATTGCTATTTCCGACAATGCCTCTTATGAACTTTGTCTATTCCAAAGTTCTTATAACTAAAAAGGAATATGTAAAAGTCGTGGCGCTTTATGATAAATCCATTGCAATGGCGAGGATATTTCCTAATTTGCTTTGTGAAATTTTTGAAGATATTCATCTATCAATTGCCTATTATAACTTGGGAAAAAAACAAGAAGCCATAGAAAAATTAGAACAAGCTTTGGAAATTGGCCTAAGCGACAAATTATACCTAATCTTTGCGGAAAATTACGAAGATATAGCAGACTTGCTGGATGAAATATATGAAAACGGGAAATTTAAAAAAGGAATAGAGCAAATTAGAAATTTTAAAAAGCCATATGTGGACTTTGTCGAGATTATTAAAAATGAAAAATCAAAAGTATTAAAACTATCCGAAAGAGAGCTCCAAGTTGCAAAATTAGCCTCACAAGGATTTACAAATAACGAAATAGGCAAGATATTATTTCTATCTGTAAACACAGTAAAGACAATTCTAAAAAGTATTTTTAAAAAATTATGTATAAAATCTAGAATAGAGATAAAAAATATCCTAGATAAAGAGAATCTGTAAAAATGACAGAGTTGGCCATATTATCAATAAAGAAACTTATAACAAAAAATGCAACAAATTCAAATAATATCATATTACAGTTTGGATAATCTATTAATAAGCAGTTATTATAGAGAGGAGAAGTAAAATGACTATTAGAGATAAATTTGAAGAAATGAAAGAACATCATGAAGGTAGAAAAGAATATCGCCATGAGCTTAGAGATGAAAGAAAATTAGAACATGAGTTAAAACACGATGTTAAAAAAGAAATAAAAGAAGTAGGCAAATTTGATAAAGAATTAGGCCACGAACTAAAAAAAGAAGCAAAAGCAGATTATAAAGAATATAAAAAGGACGAAAAAGAAGCTGAAAAATACGCAAAAGCAATAAATAAAGGTATGAAAGAATTACAAGACGAAGAAAGAAAACAACAACA
>CAMEPL010000104.1 GCA_945931665.1 uncultured Clostridium sp.
GAAATAACAAAAGGAAGACAAGTTTATGTTGTATGTCCATTAGTCGAAGAAAGTGAAGCTATAGAAGCAAAAGCTGCAGAAGATTTAAGAGATGAATTAAAAGAAAAGTATTTTTCTGATTTAAATGTAGAAGTTTTACATGGAAAAATGAAGCCTAGTTTAAAAGACAAAATAATGAATGACTTTAAAAATAATAAAATTCAAATATTAGTATCTACAACTGTAATAGAAGTTGGAGTAAATGTTCCAAATGCAACTTTGATGATTATCGAAAATGCAGAAAGATTTGGACTTGCACAACTTCACCAGCTTAGAGGTAGGGTCGGTAGAGGTTCACATAAGTCTCACTGTATATTAATATATTCCTCAAAGACAAATGTATGTAAGGAACGTATGGAGATTATGGAAGAGACTAACGATGGATTTAGAATTTCTGAAAAAGATCTAGAAATTAGAGGCCCAGGTGAGTTCTTTGGAACTAGACAACATGGTATTCCAGAATTAAAAGTAGCCAATATCTTTAAACATATAAAGGTTTTAAAATTGGCACAAGAAGAAGCAAAAAATATTTTTAAAGAAGATAAGAATTTAAATAAAGAAGAACATGTTTTATTAAAAAAAGAAATAATGGAAAAATTTAGCGATATTAATGAAGAAATCTCATTAAATTAAGAGATTTTATGTTAGAATATATTTATTGAAGGGAGAATGAACTTTGAGAGTTATATCAGGAAAAGCAAGAGGATTAAAATTAAATACTCCTAAAAATGAAGATGTAAGACCAACTACAGATAGGGTAAAAGAATCATTATTTAATATAATAAATTCTTATGTTATGGATAGTAATGTTTTAGATTTATTTGCGGGAACAGGTTCTTTAGGTATAGAATGTTTATCAAGAGGAGCACATAAATGTGTTTTTGTAGATAAAAGTAAGGAAAGTATGGCTATAGTTAAATCTAATATTAAAAAAGCCAGAGTTGAAAATGAAAGTACTACTTTAAATATGGACTTTAAAGGTGCTGTTACATCTTTAGGCAGACAAGGTGAAAAGTTTAATATAATATTTATGGATCCACCTTACTATAAAAATATGTTTATAGATGCATTATCATCAGTAGATGAAAATAATTTACTTGAAGAAGATGGCATAATAGTTGTTGAACATGATACAAAAGATAGCTTTCCGGAAAATGTTGGAAGATTATATAAAAGTAGAGACAAAAAATATGGAAATACAACATTAACATTTTATAAGATGGAGGAAGCGTAATGAATAAAAAGTTTACAAAAGCTATGTTTGCGGGTAGTTTTGACCCTATAACTAATGGACACTTAGATATAATATGCAGGGCCTCAAAAATCTTTGATGAGTTACAAATAGGCGTACTTCACAACCCAAATAAAAAGGGGCTTTTTAATTTTGACGAAAGAGTGGAGTTAATTAAATCTTGTACATCTCACCTAGACAATATTAAAATAGTTAGTTTTGATGGTCTATTAGTAGATTATTGTCATGCAAATGATATAGGTACACTAGTTAGAGGCGTTAGAAGCGAAGCAGATGTAAACTATGAGCTTCAAATGGCACATATGAATAGAGAGTTAAATCCAGATATAGAGACAATATTTTTACCTACAAATACAAAGTACTCATTTATAAGTTCTTCATTAATAAAAGAAGTGCTTGCATTTGATGCAGATGTTAAAAATTTAGTGCCAAAACAAGTTTTAATAGCATTAAAAAACAAGAGTAAGGGGAGATAAAAATGGTTGAAATGGAACTGATTGATTTACTAAGACAACTTGAGATGATTGTGGAGGAGGCTCCTGCAAAGGCATTTTCACACAAAGTAGTTGTAGATAGAGAAGAGATTTTAAGTTTAATAAAAGAAATGAAGTCTGTAATTCCAGAAGAAGTAAAACAAGCATCTTGGATAAATACTGAAAGAGTAAAAATTATAAGTGAAGCTAAAAAAGAAGCAGAAGAAATAGTTTTACAAGGTGAAAAAGAAGCAGAGAGATTATTAAAAGAAAACCAAAAAAATATTGAGGATTTAGACAGAGAATATCAACAAAAAATTGAATATATGATAGAAAATAATCAAGTGGTTCAAAGAGCCAACGAGAGGGCAGAGGAAATAAAAGAAAAAGCTGAAAAATATAAATATGAGATGATTGAAAGATCAAATCAATATGCAGAAGATGTTTTAAGTTTTTTAGAACAAAAATTAGAAGAAACACTTGAAGAAGTTAAAAATAATAAAAGAGAACTTAACCCTAGAATGTAATATAAAAAGCATCTGATAGAGTATGTCAGATGCTTTTTATATTACGTGGAAAATAAATATTTATGAATTATTAAGAATATAATTTGTATTGATTATATATAAAATACATGTAGTTTTTGGTATAATGTAAAATGTATGAAAATATCAAATAAACAATAGTCTAAACGAAAACTAAATATTAGGGGGAGATTAAAATGATATGTAGGCATTGCAATCATAAAAATGATAGTAATTCGAAATTCTGTATATATTGTGGGAAGCCTTTAGATGTAGAAAATAAATCTAGAGGTGACAAACAATCAAATTATACAAATGAAAACCGAAAAAATACAACATTTCTAAAGGTTATAGTAGCTTTATCTTGTATAGTTGTTTTATTAGGTATATTTGTAATTTTAAAATTCACTGTTTTTGAGGATAATGAAAAGGATTCTACAGCTTCAATACAAAATTCATTATCAAATACAGATGATAAAGACACAGTTACATCGGATAATAATGTTATTTCTGAAGAAAATAAAGAATCTTCAAAGCCAGTTTCAAAATTATATGTGTCGAATACTGACTGTAGCTCTATACTTCATGATTCAACAAGTATAAATTATGGGTCAAGTAAAGCAATAGATGGAGATTTTTCGACAGTTTGGTCTGAGGGAGTTTCAGGATTTGGTCAAGGAGAATGGATAAGACTTGATTTAGATTCTGAATATACTATTAAAAAGATAAAAATAGTTAATGGACTTGTAAATAATAAAAATGGATATTACAACAACAACAGACCAGAATCACTTACTCTTAGTTTTTCGGATGGAAGTAGCCAAACGATTCATCTAGAAGATAATAATATGGGATATCAAATAGTAGATATAACACCTGTTAAATCAGATTATGTTAAATTTACAATAGACTCTGTTTACTATGGAAGTAAGTATAATGATACTTGTATAGGAGATATAGAGATCTTAGGTTATTAATAAAATTGACTTAGGTAGTGGATTTAATTATATAGAACTATTTCTATCTAGATTTAAATTAAGAAACTATGAAATTAAATATTTCATAGTTTCTTTTATTTAAGAAGATAAATCCTTAAGACGAGTAAATAAATATATTAATAAAATTACTATCAAAATAGGCGTAAAATTATCAATATAAAGATCATAATATGTATAATTATTATTTTGTATAAATAAAGTGGAAACTAAAGATGATTTATTGAAGAATAAAAATACGTAGGTAAAAATACCTGCAAAAAGTCCGTGTAAGAACTTAGAGAATATGTATAGATTGACTTTTATATCTGTTTTTGCTATAAAACTAGAACATTGTGCTAAAATGGATAATCCACTAAAAGCTATTAAAAAGCTACAAAGTGAAACTAGAAGATTAAAAGATACATTACTTATTTGGCTTAAATTATTACATCCAATAGTCATTTCAAATAAGCCACTTAAAAAAGCTGAAACAACATCAGGTGTAATTTGAAGTGGTGCTAAAATTATACATACAACATATGTTACAAAATCTATAACTTTAAAGAACTTCAGTATTTCAAAAAATACTGAAAACATAATTACAAATCCTCCTATAGCAAGTAATGTATTTACACCATCTACAACAGCTCTTCCAAACAAAACAAAAAATCCTTCAGATTTTGAATTATCGTAAATTATGTCGTTGATATCTTTTAAAATAGTATTTTTTGTTTTAGTATGTTTCTCTTTACCATAATTTCTAAATATTATTCCAACTGTTAAGGAAGCTAGATAGTGGCACAGCAGCATTATATATCCCACATGTGGATTTTTTAACATTCCTGTTCCAACACTTCCAATAATAAATAGAGGACCCGAGGTAGAACAAAAAGACACTAATCGTTGCCCTTCATATCTAGATATTTTATTTTCTCGTCTAAGTTCACTTGCAAATTTTGAACCAACAGGATATCCAGATACCATAGAGATAGCAAAAATCAATCCAGAACGACCACTTACATTGAAGATTTTTTTTGTTAATGGGTTAATTAAAATCCCGAGTATATCTACAATTTTTAGTGATACAATTAAATTTGCACCAATTATAAATGGTAATAATGATGGCATTAATATGTTTATCCAAATAGAAATACCATCTTTAGCTGCTTTAATAGCAGATTTAGGTGCTAAAATTATGCCTAAAATAATAAGACAAATTAGCAGCTTTGGTGCAAAAAAAGTTATTATTTTTTTTAATTTCATATCTTCACCTTACTTTTGCATTTTCTTATTAATAATGATATTTTTTAGAGAGAAAAAATATGAGTATCCAAATCATTTTATTTATATGTAATAAATTATTTGCCATATTTATGTAAAAAAATTATAATTATACTATATAAATAGAGAGGATATGGACAATGTTTAGTAATATTTCAAGTAAGAAGGTTTATGAGCAAATAATAGAACAGATTCAAGATAATATAATGAATGGAACGTTTAAAAAAGGAGATAGACTTCCTTCAGAAAGAGATCTTTCTGAAGCTATGGGGGTTAGTAGAACGTCTATAAGAGAAGCACTTAGAGTATTAGAAACTATGGGAGTAGTCGAAAGTAGGCAAGGAGAAGGGAATTTTATATGCTCTAATATAGAAAAATCATTATTACAACCACTTTCATTAATGTTCAAATTAAATGATGGGAGTTGGAGTGATATTTTTGAACTGAGAAATATTTTGGAAATAGAATGTGCTCGATTATCAGCATTGAGGGCTACAGAGCTCGATTGTAGGGAACTTTTAGATATAGTTCAAAGAATGGAAGATGAAACTTTAAATGAAAATAGAACTGAGATTTTAGTTGAATTAGATAAGAAGTTTCATAATTTATTATCTGGTATAAGTAAAAATTATTTAATTGAAAGTTTATTTATAACTACATCAAATCTGTTTGAAAAATTTATAGAAGATGCTAGATATAAAATAATTTCATATGATGCAAGTAAGGGAAGTGCGAATTTATTAAATCAGCATAAAAGAATTTGTGAAGCTATTATCAAAAAAGACGAACACATGGCATCGGAGGCTATGAGGGAACATATGGAATATGTAATAAAAAACACATTGTAATAGTATAAAAGCCTTATTTATAAATAAAAGTAATAAATCTTATGAATTGGTAGTATAATTTATTTTTTATTTTCAAAAAAATTTTTACATTTTAAATGGTGTTAATAAATAAACAATTATTGATTTATAAAAAAGATTATACTACCATTTAAGTGTAAGTGGTAATACCACATACCACCACTGGCATGACCAGTTAAAATAAGGGGGAAAAATTTAATGAATAATGATTACATGTTGTTTGCAATCGCAATGATTCCGGTTTTATGGCTTATTATATCTTTAGGAGTATTAAAGATGCCAGCTCACAAAACTTGTTCTTTCACAGTAATATTGACATTAATAATTGCAATGATATGCTGGAGGATGAAGTTTATTGATGGAATCACAGCTACAGTAGAAGGGATGGCAATAGCACTTTGGCCAATACTTTTAGTAATAGTAGCAGCATTATTTACTTACAATTTGGCAGTTGAAACAAAAACAATGGACGTAATAAAGACAATGCTTTCGAGTATAACAACTGATAAAAGAATCCAAGTTTTAATATTAGCATGGGGATTTGGAGGATTTTTGGAAGCTGTTGCAGGATACGGAACAGCAGTTGCTATACCAGCAAGTATATTAGCATCATTAGGATTTAACCCAATTTTTGCAGCGGTGATATGTTTATTGGCCAATACAGTTCCAACAGCATTTGGAGCACTTGGAATACCAGTAACTACACTAGCAACAGTGACAGGACTTGAAGTAGTTCATCTAAGTTATGTTACATCAATTCAATTAGCAGGATTTATAATATTAATTCCGTTTTTGCTTGTAATACTTACAGAAAAGAGTATTAAAGCATTAAAGGGAGTAGTCGGAATAACATTAATCTCAGGGATAACGTTTGTTGTACCGCAGATAATAATAGCAAAATATTTAGGTGCAGATTTACCAGCATTAGTAGCAAGTATATGTTCAATGGCATGTACAATTATATGTGCAAAATTAATGAATAAAGAAAAAGTACAAACAAAACAAGAAGATAAAATAGAATTAAAACAAGGTATATTAGCATGGTTACCATATATACTTCTTTGTGTGTTAATACTTTTAGCAAGTCCTTTAGTTCCAAGTATAAATGCATTTTTAGCAAAAGCAAGTAGTAATATACATATTTATACTGGAGATTCAACTTCAACAACAGCATTTTCATGGATAAATACTCCAGGTATGATGATATTAATAGCCACATTTATAGCAGGCTTAATTCAAAAATTAAAATTTACATATATGTTAGACGTATTAAAAAGAACTATTATACAGCTTAAAACTTCATTTATAACAATAATGTCAATAGTTGCAATATCAAAGATAATGTCACATAGTGGGATGACAAGTTCAATATCTTTTGGTCTATGTGCAATAACAGGTAGTTTCTATCCATTAATATCACCACTATTAGGGGCAATAGGAACATTTGTTACAGGCAGTGATACATCAGCTAATATATTATTTGGTGCATTGCAAACAGAAGCGGCTAAATCATTATCAATTGATCCTTATTGGATAGCAGCTGCTAATACGGCTGGAGCTACTGCAGGAAAGATGATTTCGCCACAAAGTATAGCAATAGCTACTTCAGC
>CAMEPL010000105.1 GCA_945931665.1 uncultured Clostridium sp.
TTTATACCTACTCCTCTAAATTAGATTATGATTCCCTCAAAGTGATCCATTTCGTGTTGGATAATTTGAGCGACAAATCCTTTAAACACTTGTGTTTTTTCGTTGAAGTTCGCATCTAAATATTTTACTTCTATTGTTTCATATCTAGTCGTCGGTCTAGCTCCTTCTAAAGATAGGCAGCTCTCTTCTGCAGCATAAGGTTTTTCTTTTTTTAGTATAACTGGGTTTACCATAGGGACTATCATATCTCCTCCCACAGCAAAAACTAGTATTGTCTTTTTAAACCCTATCATGTTTGCCGCAAGCCCCACGCAACCGTGAAGATTCGCTCTTAATGTATCAGTTAAGTCTGTTATTATTGATTTGTCTTCTTTTGTCGCTGGTTCTGATTTTTGTTCTAGAAATAATACATCTTTTACTATTGGTCTTATCATTGCTATCCCCCTTGCGTTTTATATTGTGATAATTATATTTCTACTTTTAAATTCAATATATATTCTAAATGTTTTTTACGTTAATGTCACTATTTATCTAATTACAAGGAGTCATATCGCCTTTAAATATCTTTCCTGTGTACATATCCACATACCACCAACCATATCCAGCTCTTGCTCCACCATCATCACTTTCATAGCTTGCTTGGATATGATATTTATTTGATATTATTTCATCCATATAAAAAGAATTCGGGATATTTTCACCTTCATTTAATTCACTTATAAAGTAATTTTTTAATATTTCTTTAGCTTCTTCTTCTGAAATCTTTGATTTATTATAATTTGTCACAGATTTAAATTCTAACATTGTGCGATTTTCTGCCATTTTTTCTGCTTCTCTATATTCACTTTCATTAATATTAATTCCTTTTGATTCTCCTTCTTTATCATAGGTATCAATAGTTTTCTCATATCTCTCATAATCCATATAATACATATTCCTAGTTATTGTAACCTTACCTTGAGAATTTAATCCATAATACGAATATATACTTACTCCACGATTGCCCCACCAATATCCTAATCGTCCTTTGCTATCAACATAAAGAGCACTCATTGAGCTACCGCTAACATATCCACTATATATCACTTGACCATTTTTGTATGTATATACATAAGCATACATATATCCATTTGCTTCATCTCCACCTGGAAGATTAGTTCTAAAAGCCTCTGAATCTGTAACTAATAATTCTTTAATACCATCATTATTTAAATCTAATAGTGCATATTTTTCAGCTTTAACAGTTTCATGATCATCATGATTTATAAAAGCTTGACTTGCTAGAAAGTCTTCATATATCTTTGTAAGGTCATATACAGCTTTAGTAGTTCCCTCAAAAATATTATATTTCTTAGAATACAAAGTTACCTTACCTGATATTCTATATGCTCTCACCTTATAGTAGTATGTCTTTGAACTTTCTAATTTTGAATCAGTATATTCTGTGTTAGAATTTCCTTCTATTGTCGCTATTTCATCATATTCTCCATCACGAGTAGTTGCTCTGTCTATTCTATATCCATCACCATGCTCTACTTTATTCCATCTTAATGAGATGCTGTCTTCTGTGCAATTACTTATAGAAACACCTGATACTTCTTCTACATACCCTTCGTGCACCTCTTTAACTTGTAGCTTAGACTCCCCTTTGTTTTGACTGCAACCAACTAGTGATAATATTAGTAAAAATATTGTGATTATAATTATTTTTTTCTTGCCCATTACTCCACCTTCCCCCTTTAAGGTAATTTCAATACTAATTAAATTATAGTAGGTATTTTTTAAGAGTTCTATTAATTATTATAAAAAAATAAACGGCAAATTTAAAATTTACCGTTTACTTATATGTGTGCTTTTTTATATTCAATTAATACTTCTAAAGCAAAATCTACTATTTAGTTTTGTACCCAAAGTCAGGTATGTTATGCCATCTATTGCGTAGATAGTGTGCTGCCATTTTAGGTTTTCTCTCTCTTGTAAATACTCCCTTTTTATTTCCTTGAACACGTATTATACCTTGGCTTGTTGCGAAATCAGCAAAGTTCCATACTTGTTCTCCTATAAAGTTAGGGAATTTATCAACTACTTCATGGTTAGCTTCTAAGTACTCTACTTGGTATTCTTCTGTGAACATAACTGAAGTAGTGTCGCGCATTCCACAAACTGTATCTGCACCGTATTCAGTAAACATTATTGGTTTACCTGGGCATCTTTTATTCCATCCTTCAAGTTCTGCATTTAGGTACATTTTTGCAGCTTCTAAATCTCCACCTTGAGCATACCATCCGTAGTATCTGTTTAAGCAAAGTACATCTACTAACTCTGCTATTTGACATCTATCTGGTGTAGATTTTAAGTAAGTAACTACTGTTACAGGTCTTTTTTGTGGGTCTAATTCTCTTGTTAATTCTATAAGTGGTTTGAAATATTCATCTGCACCTTTCTCATCTGATGCTGGTTCATTTGCAACAGACCACATTACTACACAAGGGTGGTTTTTATCTCTTGCTACTAATTCTCTTATTATATCTTGGTGATGTTCAAAAGTTTTGATTTCTTTCCATGTATCTCTTTTTTCTCCACCAGCCATCATTGTAGCCATGAAGTTTAAATGTACACCAACAGCAGGAGTTTCGTCTATAACAACTATACCTTCTCTATCTGCTAGTCTCATTATTTCTTCTGAATATGGGTAGTGAGCTGTTCTAAATGAGTTTGCTCCTATCCATTTCATTAAGTTGAAGTCTTTAACATTTAATGCTTCATCGAATCCTCTTCCGTGTATGTGAGAGTCTTCGTGTTTTCCAAATCCTTTGAAGTAGAATGGTTTGTTGTTTATTAAAAATTGTCCATCTGCTACTTTTACAGTTCTAACTCCAAAAGGTTGTTCATATGTATCTATTATTTCATCATTATTTACTAAATCTACTTTTAAGTTATATAAGTAAGCATTCATTGGCTCCCATAACTTAACATCTTCTATTTGTAAATTACCTTTTGCTCCTTCGCCTCTAGCTACTACGTTGTTATCTTCGTCTATTACGCTTACAACAACGTTTGCATCTCCATTAACTTCTACTTCATAATCTACTTTTCCTAAAGTATTTTCAAAATCAGTTACTACAGTAACATCTTTTACAAAAGTTTTAGGAGTAGTGTATATTTTTACTGGTCTGTGAATTCCTGCATAGTTGAAGAAGTCAAAGTTAACAGGATTTGTGATTTTTGTTGAACCATCTGGTAATTTAGTTTCGTGTATCATACCAACTGGTAGTGTACTTTCATCTAATATATTGTTTACTGCAACAGTTACTCTGTTTTTCCCAACAGTAACAACATCATTTAATTCAGCTTCAAATGGTGTAAATCCACCTTTATGCTCAACTAATAATTTCCCATTAACGTATACTTTAGCATGATGAGTAGCTGAACCAAATCTAAGAACTACTCTTTCATCTAACATATTCTTATTTATTATAAATTCTCTTTCATACCATACCCATCCTACATGGTCTCTAAATTCTGCACCTTCTACTAAGTCATTGTAAGAAGATGGAACAGCCATTCTTATAGCGTCTTTAAGTCCAGATTCATTCCATTTTTCTTCAAATCCAGTACCTTTGTCTAATTTAAAGTTCCATATACCATTTAAGTCAATAACTTGTCTAGTTTCTGTCATTATTGGATATAACATTTTTTCACCCCATTATTAATTTTTTATTTATATATTTATGCTAGTATACTATCATATTGTTAAAACAAAAACAATATTTTTCCAAATATTTTTTTACAAATGATAATGTTTTCATGTTACTTTTTTACAGGTCCTTCTTTTGTATCATTTTTTCAAATTTATTGACTAAGAAAAATCTAGATGTTACACTTGTTTCACATCAATGTTACACTTGTTACATAAACATGTCAAATAAGTTAACAACAATGTAAAATGTTATAAGGGAAAAGGAATATTAAAATGCTTCAAATTGACAAAATTAACAAAAAGTACATAACTGGAGATTTAGTTCAAACAGCTCTTAATGATGTAAGCTTAAATCTTCGTGACAATGAACTTGTTGCTATTCTTGGGCCAAGTGGTTCCGGGAAAACTACTCTACTTAATATAATTGGTGGTTTGGATCATTACGATAGTGGTGATTTAATCATCAATGGAATTTCAACTAAAAAGTATACAGATAGAGATTGGGATTCTTATAGAAATCATACTATAGGATTTGTATTTCAAAGTTACAACTTAATTCCTCATCAGACTGTACTTGCAAATGTTGAGCTTGCACTTACTATTTCTGGAGTTTCAAAATCAGAACGTAAAAGACGTGCAATAGAGGCCTTAGAAAAGGTCGGATTAGGAAATCAACTTCATAAAAAGCCTAATCAAATGTCTGGTGGACAGATGCAACGTGTTGCCATAGCTCGTGCATTAATCAACGACCCAGATATATTACTTGCTGATGAACCAACAGGTGCTCTTGACTCTGAAACAAGTATTCAAGTTATGGAGCTTTTAAAAGAAGTCGCAAAAGATAAACTAGTTGTTATGGTTACTCATAACCCAGAGCTTGCAGAGGACTATGCTACTCGTATTGTAAAAGTGCGTGATGGGAAAATTATAGGTGACTCTAATCCATACGATGTAGATGAATCACAACTTGGTGAGGCAAGACATGAAAATATGGGTAAAGCCTCAATGTCATTTATGACATCACTTTCATTATCTTTTAATAATTTAAAAAGCAAGAAAGGAAGAACACTGCTGACAGCTTTTGCAGGTTCTATTGGGATTATAGGTATTGCGCTTATTTTATCAATTTCTAACGGTGTTAATACTTATATCTCTGATATTCAAAAGAGCACAATGTCTTCTTACCCTATATCGATTGAATCTCAGTCCGTAGATTTGAGTAGTATAATGTCGACAGGGCAAGAAAATATGAGCAATAAGCAAAACGGCGATGTCGACCATGATTTAGATGCAGTTTATTCAAATGATATGGAATTTGAAATGGCATCTACTATGACGACAAGTATTACTGAAAATAATCTTACAGAGTTTAAAAAGTACTTAGATAATAAGGAAAATGAAATTCACAACCATATTGGTGAAAATGGAGTAGTCTATTCATATGATACAAAGTTTAATATATATACTTATGATGTTGATGATACTATTGTAAATACAGATGGTTCTACATTAGAAAATAGCAGTAGATATTCTGTGCCACAAGGTGCTCCAATGATGACACAAGGTAGCTCTAATAATTTTAAAGAATTATTACCAGGTACTAAAGATGATTTAATAAGCAAAACTATTACAGATAATTACGATGTTTTATATGGTTCATGGCCTCGCAAATACAACGAACTTGTTGTAGCACTTGATAAGAATAATGAAATCTCTGCAACAACACTTTATAAGCTTGGACTTTTACCTTCATCTGAATACAATGAATTAATAAAGAAAATAGACGCTGGTGAAACTGTTGCTTTAGATAACCACAAGTTAAGTTATAAAGATGTTGTAAATCAAAAGTTTTATATGATACCTAATTGTGATTTATATGTGAAAAACGATAATGGTACTTTTGACTATGTTGGAGAAGATAAAGCAAAAGTAAAAGAACTACTTAAAAATGCGCTTGAGCTAAAAGTTACAGGTGTTGTTCGTCCTAAAGAAGATACTGAAACTACTTTAATTTCAAGTACTGTAGGATATACTCAAGCCCTAACAAATTATATAATAGACTATACAAACAAAAGTGATGTTGTAAAATCACAAAAAGATAGTAAAAATATAAATGTTTTAAACGGTATGGAGTTTTCTCCTAATAGCGATGATGATAAAATCAAAGACGCTAAGAAATATATCGCTAGTTTAGGCGTTAGTGAAAAAGCTAATCTTGCTAAAGAAGTTTTACAAGCTACTTATGGAGATAACCAAGCTCTTTCTTCTCAAATGATGGGAATGGATGAAACACAACTTGCAGCAGGATTAGATCAGAATTTAAATGATGATTCGCTGCTTGCAATTTATAATAATTATATATCTAGTGGAAGTTATGATGATAATATGAAGACTTTCGGTGTTGTAAGTTTAGATGCACCATCTAGCATCAATATATATTGTGATAGCTTTGAAGATAAAGATGCTATAGCTGATTATATTCAAGAATACAACGAATCAGTTGATGAAGAATATAAAATTACTTATACAGATTATGTAGGACTTTTAATGTCTTCTGTAACAACAATTATAAATGTAATTTCATATGTTTTAATTGCCTTTGTTGCAGTTTCTTTAGTAGTATCTTCAATAATGATAGGAATAATTACTTATATTTCAGTTATGGAACGTACTAAAGAAATCGGAATACTTCGTGCAATCGGAGCTTCAAAACACAATATTTCTCAAGTTTTCAATGCAGAAACATTTATCATAGGTATATGTTCAGGAACTCTTGGAATCGGAATAACATTATTACTTTTAATACCGATAAACTCTATAATCCATACTCTAACAGGTACAAATACTGTCAATGCAGCACTGCCTTTTGGTAATGGAGTTCTTCTTATTATTTTAAGTATAGTGTTGACTTTAATCGGTGGGTTTATCCCTGCGAAAAAGGCAGCGAGAAAAGATCCAGTAACTGCTTTAAGAACTGAGTAAAATAAATTATGACTATATTAGTAAAATAAAATAGATTATGACTATATTAATTGATTAATATAGTTTTAAAAAGTAGGAGTTTGTTTGCTCCTACTTTTTTTATGCTGTGTTTTAACATGATGTTGAAATTAGAATCACAAAGAAAGCTAACATAACTAAAACTCAAAATCACCTTTATCAAAATTAATATGTATTGTTTTCATAAAATCTTCTAATTGTTCTATTTTACTTGCACCTGCTAACGGTAGCGCTTCAAAGTCTTGATTTAGAATATATCCTAAAAGAATTTGAGATGTTGTGCAATTATATTTTTCTTCTAAGGCTTTTATCTTTTCT
>CAMEPL010000106.1 GCA_945931665.1 uncultured Clostridium sp.
TACACTCTTTTTCTATCATATGTTTATTCCACTTTCCTAAACTAACCATATGATACCCAAGTTCATAAGTTTTCTTAGCTAATATAAAACTTTCTCCATATAGACTAAAGTAAGGTTCGTAATCCTGAACAAAATACATCTTATATCCTTTAATTTTTCTAGAATAATATACTGTGTCCCATGCTGTTGCTACAACAACATCAGTTTCTACATCCTCAAACTTACTTGATATGAACTCTCCCTTATATCCTTGTAAATTAACTTTAGCATTATCTCTCATACTTTCTATACTTTGATTATCAATAGATATGTATTTAATCTTATATCCGCTATTAGATAGTTCAGTTCCTAATCTTAGTATGGATGTATGACCTCCACTAAAAGCAGGCATTCCAGGTATTACAAAAGTAATCACTTCAATTTTTTTAGGTCGCTCATTAATAATTGGATTAAAATCTGCCACCATTAATATATCATTTAAATACTTTTTTAACTTTTTTTGTTTTTTTAAAGAAATAACCTTTTTTAAAACTTTAACTGCTTTGTTCATATAAACTCACCTACATATTATATTTTATTTTCTTTCTTTCCACTACTCCGTCTTTAAATCCATTAATAGCTGATACTATAACTTTAAAATTATTTAAATTTTTAATTATAGTTTTTATAAATCTAATATAGTAATATTTGTTGTTTTTTCGCAAAGACTTTTTATCTTGATTTCTCTTAGTATATATAAGTAGATTTCTAATCAGATAATATTCCTTTAACCCATTTGTTCTATTTCCTGTTGCAGAATGCATATGATAAACTATACTTTCCTTTAACAGTTTAAATTTATAACCTTTTTTCTTTAATCTTAAGGATAAATCTACATCCTCATAATATGCAAAAAAGTTGCTATCGAAATACTGATTTCCCTCTAACTTTACATCCTCTAATGCCTTCACACTATATATTGCTGCTCCTGCGCATACACCTTCTATATTCTCTATATTTTTTTCTAGTATTTCTTTGACAGAACTTCCATATCCAATTTGGATTGGAATTAAACTCTTATCAAAAAGTAACCCTGCTGCATCACATTTTTGTCTATCATAATAATTTACCATAAATAATTGATAAATATCTGCTTCATTTTTTTTTATTTCATTAATTGCTTTTTCTATACAATTTTCCGGAACTTCAATATCATTATTAAGCGTTAATATATATGTACACCCATCCTTAATTGCCGATTCAATTCCTATATTATTAGCTATAGCAAAACCACTATTATAATCTAACTCCACTAATTTTATATCTAATTTTTTCTGATAATTTGTAATTATTGCTTTTGACTCATCTTTTGAATTATTATCAATTATATATATCTTAAAATCTGTGTAGCTTTGATTTAATAGGCTTTCCATACATTTGCCAATTATTTTTTGTCCATTCCAATTAGCTATTACTATACCTAACATTTTCTCTCCTTTTAACTTTAATATTTAATCTTCTATAAATTATATAGTAGAATAAATCCACCATTTATCGCAATCATAAATTTATAAAATTATATCATAATTACTACTATTTTTAAAATTTATATTAACTATTATCTATAGCATAATATTAGTAACTATTAGAAGTTACATATAATTTAGTATTACTTTATTTAAAATTATTAATACTTATAGTTTATATCTGTATTATTATCATAATTTAATAAAAGAGTTGCAATTACAACTCCTTTTATTAGTTAAAATTCTTTTTCAATACATTCTAATGCTTTTTCTATTACATTATGCATATCATAATACTTATACTCTGCAAGTCTTCCTCCGAATATAATATTCGTCTCTTTTTCAGCCAATTCTTTATATTTTGAATAAATACTATTATTTTTCTCGTTATTAATTGGATAATATGGTTCTTTTCCTTTTTCCCAGATTGCCGGATACTCTCTTGTTATCACAGTTTTTTCCTGATTGCCATATTCAAAATGTTTATGTTCAATAATTCTAGTATATGGAATTTCAAATTCAGTATAATTTACTACCGCATTACCTTGATGATTTTCTTCATCTAACACTTCATCTTCAAATCTTAAGCTTCTATACTCTAGTTCTCCAAATTTATATTCATAGAATTCATCAATCATTCCTGTAAATACAATTTTATCAGCTAAACTTTCAAAATGTTCTCTATCTTTAAAGAAATCTGTATTTAATTTCACTTCAATTCCATCTAACAATCTATTAATGATTGTATTATATCCACCTATTGGAATACCTTGATATCTATCATTAAAATAGTTATTGTCAAAAGTAAATCTCACTGGAAGTCTTTTAATTATGAATGCTGGAAGTTCAGTAGCTCTTTTTCCCCATTGCTTTTCAGTATAACCCTTAACCAACTTTTCATATACATCTCTTCCGATTAACTTAATAGCCTGTTCTTCTAAGTTCTTTGGTTCATTTATATTAATTTCACTCAATTGTTCCTCTATCTTAGCTTTAGCTTCTGCAGGTGTTTTTACTTTCCATAGTTGATAAAATGTATTCATATTAAAAGGAAGATTGTATAATTCTCCTCTATAATTTGCAACTGGAGAATTTATATAATTATTGAATTCAGCCAGATTATTTACATATTCCCATACCTTTTTATTACTTGTGTGAAATATATGCGCTCCATATTTATGGACATTTATACCTTCTACATTCTCACAATAAATATTTCCACCTATATGATTTCTTTTTTCTATGACTAAACACTTTTTACCTCTTTTTGTAGCTTCATAAGCAAATATAGATCCAAAAAGCCCTGATCCTACTATTAAATAATCATATTTCTTCATTATCATAATCTCCTTTTTAAAAGTTTTGACTTTATTTCACAAATAACATACTTTAATGTTTCATCTTTCAAAATCAACATAGAAATTCCATATGTAGTTACTCCTATTATAACTTGAATAGTTGTTCCAATAACATTTATTGGTATAAACCTCGAACACATATTTATTACTGTAACCATAATAATTGAGCCTATAAAAGGTTTAACTGTTCCTTTTAATATTTTCTTAATACTAATAATATCTCTTAAAAAATATAATTGAGTAAATGTAACTGCACATTCTGCAGCTACAGATGCTATAGTAGCACCTAAAGATTTAAAGTTTAATATTAAAATTATATTTAATACAAAATTTGTTATTGCTCCTACAGTAACTGAAATAGTAAATTCCTTTTCCTTTTTCATTGGCAGCATTACTTGAATTCCTAATATATTACTCCAACTTATTGCTATAACTATAAATCCCCCTACTTTAAGCAATATACTTATACCATCAAATTTATCACTATAAAACCATAGAGAAAAACTATTTGCAATACCCATTAATCCAAAAGCCATAGGAATACTCATAAAATTCACACCTCTAAAGACAGTATATATCAATTCCTTAAACTCTTCTTTTTTACCTTTAGAAACTAATTCGCTCATTTTAGGAAGCATAACAACCCCTAAAGAACTTATTAGTGTAACTAATAACTTAATTGTTTTCTGGGAATTATCATATAATCCAACTTGTGCTTCTGTAGTAAGAACACCTAACATAGTCCTATCAAGAAGTGTATACACTTGAATAGCTAATTGTGATACAAATAATGCTAATGCAGGTTGCAAATGATTTGCTGCATATTTTAAACTTGGCTTTTCAAAACTAATTCTACCCTTAAGTCCAGTCCACATAGTTAATTGTCCTGCCAAAGTTGCCCCCCCCATTATAGCCGCATAAATAGTAACATCTCCAGAATCTTTAACTAATAAAAATATTAATACTACTCCGGCTAATTTAGTAATAGTATTTCTAATAACAACATTCTTCATATCTCCTATTCCAATAAAGAACCAAGAAATATCTAAAATAGCTGCTATAATAGCCAAAGATTCAATTGTATATAATAAACGATAACTTTTATTTATTACTGTAAATATAATGAAATAACTTATTAAAGAAATTACAGTTGTAATAAACTGTAAAGTATATATATTTATAAATTCTTTAGATAATTTTTTATTATCATCCTTAACATATGCCATCTGCCTATTACCATACAAAGAAATACCTATCATTCCGATTATTATGAAATACTGAGAATATGCTGATGTATATGAGTATCTTCCTTGGCCTTCTGGACCTAAGACTCTTGATATATACGGCACAGTTACCAACGGTAATATAATTGTAAGTAATTGATATATAGTATTATAAACTATATTCTTTTTTAAACTCATATCTTTTACCTTTAATTCTTTCTACCTTTTATTTAATGTATTCAATACTTGGATTGAAAAATAACCCTTTACAAAATCCTTTAGCTACAACTTTTAGCTTTTTAAATTTACATTCTTTTGACTTAAATAAAATATCTATATTTAATTTAATAATATATTTTAAATATCTTAAAACTGCCTTACTCCCTCTTGATTTAGCAACATAAAATTTATTTCTTATATCATAAAAATGTCTATCAACCCTTGCTGGTCCTTCACTAATTAAATCCACACCTTTGTTTTCATTCATATAATGATAAACAACACTTCCAGGAGCAAAATAGCACTCATACTTTTCGCTTATTCTTTCTGTAAATTCAATGTCATCACCCCAAATAAAGAACTCTTTAACTGGTAATCCTATTTCTTTAACAGCTTCTCTATTAACTAAAATAGATACAAAAGATGCTGCTTTTAATCTTAAATACCCCTCACTTGCATATTCATTCCAATCATCATTATATAAATGAGGAACATTCATTATACAAGGTTTTTTATCTTTGAATAATACATTACTAGCAAGAAAACCTATTTTTTTATTCTTAAATCTAGCTAACCCATCTTCAAGCTTTTCTAATGAATCTTCTTTTGCAATAGTGTCATCATCCATTATCCAAAAATAGTCATATCCTCTTTCATATGCAATTTTTATTCCTTCCGAAAAACCACCCGCACCACCAAGATTCTTTTCTAGATTTATAACTGTTATATTTTCTTTCACACTTTCTAAAAATTCTCCAGTATTATCTGTACTTGCATTATTTATAATTATAACTTCATCTATTTTTCTTGTTTGCTTTAATAATTTTTCTATCGTTAACTTTAATAACTCAACTCTATTATAAGTTACAACAATAGCACATATCTTATTCATATCTGCACCTCTTTGTATTTAAATCTCTTCAATATAGTATCTTATCATATTAATCTGCTAGTTTCAAACTTTCTTCTTATCTGTAATTTTCTAAAATATAGCATTCCATTACCAATGTAAATATTCCATATAAACTTGCTAAATATCGATTTGTTACACTTTATACTAAAAGCGCTATGAAAGCTATAATCCATGAAACTAAAATTTCTTCATCTACTTCATTTAACTTATACTTAACTACGATTTGTATTAATTGAATGAATAATAAATGTACTCTAGCATAGCTATTTGAATGAATAAGTCCACTAATAAATCCATACTTAAGCTTTTCTTCTAACTTCATATAAGCTAGTATTATTCTTTCATTAGCAATTAAACTTATTCCCTTATTAATATTTTCTGCCTTTCCTCTAAAGTAAGCTATCAATAATAATAAATACGTATTTCCTAAAAATGAATTTGCATCAGAAAATATCAGCCTTAACCCCTGACCTGCGGACAGTTATTATTCAGTTAATTTGAAATATCTATTTTAACAAAAAATTATTTTTAAAAATATAAAAAACCACCTTTTTATAGTGTAAAATTGGTTTATACACACAATTTACAAAAGAAAAGTGGCTTCTATGATCAACTATCAAGAATATATTACTACTGAATTTAAAAACCGCTAGAAAAAATGATAATTTTATCTACGCCTCGCTTAAATAATTTAATTGCAATGATTATTGGAATAATAACTTCTCAATCAGTTGTTTAATCAAAATATCTCAGTAATTAAAATATTGTTATTCTTTAGGAACTGAAGAAAGCAAAATTAAAAAATTAGATGATGTAACTCCAACAAAGTGGTCTACAAAATATTTTTACAATATTAAGTTAACAGCCCAAGAATATATTTGTAATATGGCTGTATGTAAAGCTCAAGATGCTGAAGATGTATGGTTTATTGCTAATAACCTTTCCAAACCTTATGCAATAAGGAAATACAAAAAAAATACTTTGCTTATTTATTGTTATCAGCAATATGGCTAAGCTTAAGTATAACAAACAATATATTGCTAAAACTTAGAGGAGTACCTCTGACTGGCAGTGATTTTAAACTAATTGAAAGTGGCTTGAAAATTATTGACACATATTTGAGTAAAGAATCTATAAAGGCTATAATAATCGGCGTTTTTGTAATTGTTTCCATCCTAATTTTGGTATTTATATTTGCTCCAAAAAGCAAAAAGAAAATAAATTACCTATTGGCAACTTTATCAATTATATGCATTTTCTTTACGGCAAATATTTGTACAAGCTTAGCTTTAGAGCACTCAATTATTTCAACGAACTTCTGGAACTTAAGCACAAATTATGAGGACTATGGATTCCCTTACTGCTTTAGTAGAACTGTACTAACCAGTGGTATGAAAAAGCCTAATTCATATTCTGAAGATTTCATAGAAAGCTTAATTTATTCCATAACAAATTCTAGTGTCGATGTGGAAACTCTAGCTAGCATCACCAATGAATTAACTAGTACTTCAGAAAATCCAAATATAATAATGATACAATTAGAATCTTTCTTTAACCCTAAATATATAACAAAGAACTGAATATGATATAGACCCAATTCCTACCTTTAGCTATCTTAAGTAAAATTATAGTACTGGAAGTTTTTCTGTATCTACTATAGGTAGTGGAACAGCTAATACTGAATTCTAGGCTCTAACAGGTCTTAATCTAGATTTTTTTGCACCAGGTGAATACCCTTATAATACAGTACTAA
>CAMEPL010000107.1 GCA_945931665.1 uncultured Clostridium sp.
TCATTTATTGGATGTAATTTTAAAAAATGTAGCTTTGGTGGAGGAGGCATTATTTTTGAAAACTGTACATTTGTAAAAGACGATACAATAAAAACTCCTTCTCTAAATATAAAAGATAATTTTTCATGTTATTTTGAAGATTGTTATATATATTCAAAATTTAAAGGAAGCAATTTATCATACGCTTTATTTGAAAGATGCACATTTGAAAATACTAACTTTGAACTTACAGATATGCAGGGAGTTATTATAAAAGATAGCGACTTATTTAAAATCTTAGTTTGTGATTGTGCAATGCAAAATCTAAAGACTCAAAAATGTTATATGAGTGATTTTGAATTTGACGATAAATATATGACTACTTTTGACAGTAAGACATTTTTTGATAAGCTTGCACATAAAAAAAACGATAGAGATGAATACGAAGGATTTTATATGATATATCAAAATATTGCATTCCAATATGAGCAAAATAATCTTAAAAGCAATTTTGGCGAGTATTATTTTTTAGGAAAAAGAGAAGAACATAAAACTTTAGACTTTCTACCCAAAATTAAATCTTATCTATATTGGTTTTCATGTGGATATGGTGAAAGACCTCTTTACAGTATTTATTTTAGTTTATTTATAATACTTTTATTTACAGCGTTATTTTTAATAGTAGGAATTAATGTAGATGGAGAAATAGTAAAATATAGTGATAGTGTTACTCTAGAGGCTTTATCTTTTGGAAAATTTTTTGAGGATTTTATGAATGCATTTTCACTAAGTACAGGTTTATTTAGTGGAGTTGGAGATGAAGCATGTCAACCTTTATTTGCATCTAATATATTTGCTGATATGGAGATGTTGCTAGGTATTATTTTAATGGGAATAGGAGTAGGTACATTAACTAGAAAAATTGTAAGATAACTTACTACAATTAAGGTTTAATAAAGGTAAATATGATAATATAGCTAATCAAATAAAATATAGAATTTTATTTGATTAGCTTGTTTTATGATAAAGAAAAGTGTAAAAATGATGGTTTTATGGTACAATTAAGAAAAAGAATTAAACGGAGGAGAACAATGACTTCTAATCAAAGAATAGACGAATTTTTAAGACTGCAAGACAAGGGCATTTCTTTGGATGAAATTGCTTCTACCTTGGGCGTAAAACCGCAAACATTAAGAAGAAATTTAAATAAAAATGGATATAAAAGTGTAAATGGTAAATATTTAAAAGATGATAAAAAATCTACAAATACATCTGTGCAAGTATCTTTTGGAGATAACACATTAATTGAGGATATAAATAATAAAAAGATCAAACAGAAATCAGATTTAAAAAAACTCGATAAAGTTACTCAAAAAACAACTCGTAAAAAAAATAAAGTTGCAGAGAAGACAGAGAGTATAAATAAGAGCAAGCAAAAAACTACGAAAGTTAAAAAAGATAGAAAGATAAATTTAACTCAAGAAGATTTGGACAAACTATGTGAGGTGTATGATTGGTATTTAGAAGTTAGAGATTTTAAATCTTTAAAACCGAAAAAGCAAAAGAAAAACATAGTTATAGATTTTGAAGAGACTGAAGACAAAATAGTAAATTTAAAGGTAGATAAAGGTGTATGGGATGATTTTCTACGTCTATGTAGTAATTCATCATATGACAGAAAGACGCTAGTAACGCAAGCATTAAGTGATTTTATGAAAAATCATAAGGATCTACTTTAAAAGACAAAAGTATTTGAATAGGGGATTTATTTATGAAGAGTAAGAAATTAATAATAACATTGATATTGACGGTATTTACTTTGTTAATCTTAGTTGTAGTTTTAAAATTTAATCAATCAGAAAAAGAAAAAAGATATGAATTTATAAAGAGTGAGGCCAAAGTTTTAGAAATAGAAAATACTAAGATAACAGGAATTTCTCATAATACAACTAAAAGTAATGTAAATACAAAAATAAAAAATAAGTCAGACAAGATACTTCGCAATATAAGTATAGATTATGTCGAACTAGATGAAAATCAAAATAAAATATCTACAAAGCAAGTTCCTGTAGAAATATCGCTTAAAAAAGATGAGAAAGCACTCATAACGATTATTCCTCAAAATTATACTTACACCATAGAAATAATAGGATATAGCTATGAAAGCGAGGATTATAGTGTAAATGTAAATTTAGATGAAAACAATACAAGTGTTCAAAAATTATCTGATTTAGAAGAAAAAAAACAAGAATTAGAAGATATGGTTAGATATGATATTTTAGAAATATACGATTTTAAATATATAGATGATACTAGTTATAATGTAAAAATAAAAAATAATTCACAAAAGAATTTAGGAAATATAATATTAAAAGTAGCAGAGAAAAACTCTGAAGGCGAGTATATAAGTGTAAGTAATGTATCAAATAATTCTGCATTAAAAGCAAAAAACTTTAGTAGATTGATTCTAAATAGCACAGATAAGGCAAATACTTTAGAAATTATAGGATATACTTACGACGATATAGAAAACAAATCAAATATAGATATAGATTTAAAAACAAATACTGCAAGTATTGTAAGAAATTAATATATAAACAAATTAAGCTTCTATAATATCTATAGAAGCTTAATTTAATATTGATTAGATATAAATAATTAATCAATAAATAATTATCGGGAGGTATATATGAAAGTTTTAGTAGTTGAGGACAATATAAAATTATTAAAAAGTATTTTAGACGAATTAAATAACCATTTTGAAACAGAATCATGTAGTGATGGGGAAGAAGCACTTTATATGATAGAGCAAAATATATATGATTTAATTGTTTTAGACCTTATGTTGCCGAATTTATCTGGGATAGAAATATTAAAGTGTATGAGAGAAAAATTTATAGATACTCCTGTTTTAATATTAACTGCAAAGGAATCTTTAAATGATAAAGTCAAGGCATTTGAAATTGGCGCAAATGATTATTTAACAAAACCATTTTATATGGAGGAGTTAGTTGCTAGAATATATGCTATCTTGAGAACTAACGGAAAGATGCAGGCTAGAAACAGTATAGATTTTAAAGATCTACACTTAGATTTAAATAAAAGAAGGGTCTTTGTAAAAGATGAAGAAATAGAGCTTCAAAATAAGCAATTTAATTTACTTGAATACTTACTTCTAAATAAAGGTTCTATATTATTAAAAGAACAGATTTATGATAGAATTTGGGGAATTGACTCAGATGTTACAATTGAAATTGTAGAAGTTTATATAAGTCATTTAAGAAAGAAATTGAGCAAATATGGATATGATAAATGTATAAAGACAAAGAGAAAAGTAGGTTATATGTTTGATGATAAATAAAGAAGTTATTTCAAAAACTCAAAGAAGACTTATTAGAATAAATATGCTCGTAGTTTCAGGGTTCTTAATTTTGCTTTGTATTTTTACATATATTTATTTTGGATATACAAATAACAACAATATAAATAAGCAGATGGAAGATGAATTAAACTCTATAATAGGTCAAATGGAAAGTTTAGATTCTAGATATGGGATTATGCTTGGATTAAAAGTTGAAGGTATAAAATTACAAAATCCTAAAGATATGGTGTATATGTATATAGATAATGCTTTAATAAAAGTAAATAATAATCCGTATTTTGGCGACAATGGACCAAGTTTTAAAAATCAAGGTAATGGGTTTTACACATATACAACTTCAGAAGGATACCAGTTAAGGGAATGTAATTATAAATATAAAAATTGTACTATAAGGATATTTAGAGAGATAAGCAGTGAAGTGAGTTCTAGGAGACAACTATTATTTACAATGATAAAAGTAGTAATAATATTTTGTGTTTTAACTTATTTTATAGCAATTTACTTAACAAAAAATGCCTTAAAGCCAATAGAGATAACTTGGAATAATCAAGCTAAATTTATTCAAGATGCATCGCACGAACTTAGAACACCTATAACAATAGTATCTTCTAAGCTTGAAGGACTTTTAAAACACCCAAACAACACGATAAATGATGAAGTTGAGGGGATTGCCGATGCAATGAATGAAACTAGAAGACTCAAAAAGATGATAAATGATTTGTTGACACTTACAAAAGAGGACTATGTAGATTTAATTGAAAAAGAAGAATTTGATTTAGAAGCTTTAGTAAACGATATTTGTGATGATTTCTTTGATATAGCTATGATTCAAAATAAAACATTAAAGATTTCTTCTCAAATAAAGCATAAAAATATATTAAGTGATAAAAATAAACTAAGACAGTTACTCATAATATTTATAGATAATGCATTTAAATATACCGAAAAAGAAGACTATATAAAAATTTCTTTAAATGAAAAAGATGAGAAAATATCTATAAAAATAGAAGACAACGGACTTGGTATAAAAAAAGAAGAAATACCTCATCTATTTGATAGATTTTTTAGAAGTGAAAATGTAAGAAATAAAGATATAGATGGCTCTGGAATAGGGCTTTCAATAGCAAAAGTAATTTCAGATAGTCTAAAATACAAATTGAAAGTAGACTCAGAATATGGAAAATGGACAATGTTTGAAATAATTATACCTATAAATGTGGACTAGAAAAAATTAACAAATTAAAAAAATGGTATTCTTCCAAAGATATGGGTATAATTGTTAATATAGTAGATATAATTTAGGAGGATATACAAATGGCTAAAATAATAAACTCAAATGAATTTAATAATACAGTAGAAAGTGGAGTTGTAGTAGTAGACTTTTTCGCAACTTGGTGTGGACCTTGTAAAATGCTTGCTCCAGTATTCGAAGAATTAAGCGAAGAATTAACTGATGTAAACTTTGTAAAAGTAGATATAGATCAAAGTATGGATTTAGCTCAAAAATTCAGAATAGTATCAGTTCCAACAATGAAAATATTCAAAAACGGAGAAGAAGTAGATACTTTAATGGGATTCATGCCTAAAGACGTATTAAAATCAAAAGTTGAAGCACATTTATAAAAAGGTGAGATTATGAGATATGATATAGCGATAATCGGAAGCGGTCCAGCTGGACTTAGCGCTGCGGTTAATGCAAAAATAAGAAATAAAAGCTTTATAATATTTGGAAACAAATCGCTTAGTACTAAGATTGAAAAGGCACATTCGATAGACAACTATCTTGGTTTTTACAATATATCAGGTGAAGATCTTAAAAGACATTTTATAGACCATATAGAATCTATGGATATACAAATTGACGAACATAAAATAACAAATGTATACGCCATGGGAGACTATTTTACACTTGTAAGTGGTTCTGAAATGTTTGAGGCGACTACAGTAATTCTTGCAATAGGAACAGATAGTGCTAAATCAATAGAAGGAGAAGAGACTTTCTTAGGAAGAGGTGTGAGTTACTGTGCAACATGTGATGCACCACTTTATAGAGGAAAAGATGTATGTGTGCTTGGATATAACGAAGAGTCAATACACGAAGCTAACTTCTTAAATGAAATAGCTCAAAAAACATATTTTATACCTATGAGAAATACAATAAAAAAAGATTTATCATTAATCAATTCAGAAATTGAAGTGATAGATAAAAAGCCTACAGAGATTCAAGGTGAAATGTTAGTAAATAAATTAAATTTCCAAGATGAATCACTAGATATAGATGGAGTATTTATAATAAAAGATAGTATGTCTCCTAAAAACTTAGTTCCAGGTTTAGAGCTAAACGGTGAGCATATAAAAGTCGATGTAAATATGAAAACTAACATAGAGGGGCTATTTGCATGTGGAGATTGTGTTGGAAGACCGTACGCATACTTAAAATCTGCAGGTCAAGGTTTAACAGCTGCATTAAATGCAGTAGAATATATAGCAAAAAAATCTAAATAATACAAAACATTTAGATTGTAGAAAAAGGATGGCAAAAGCCATCCTTTTTTTATTACTATGAAATTATTATGATTTTTGTAATATAAATAAGTAAAACTCTTTTTAGTAAAAATTACCAAAAAGAGTTGCTTTTTTTAATTTATAGTACTATTATTTAATTAAGTAAATACTTAATTAAATAAGGAGTTAATTATGAAGGATTTAGCAAAAGTTTTTAAAGCATTGAGCGATGAAACTAGGCTAAAGATATTGTTAATTATCTCTAAAAGGACAATTTGCCAAAAAGGTATTTCAAAACATCTCGGTATTTCTGATTCAGCTGTTTCGCAACATATTAAGGTGTTGAAAGAAGCTGGGATTGTTACAGGAATAAAACAAGGATATTCAGTTATCTATATTATAAATGAGGATTCTTTTCGTGATGCCAGATTGTTTTTAAAGATGATAAACAATATCGAAGACGACACATTTATAAAAAAAGAAAAACTAAATGAAATAAAACTGAATTGTTGTGCAAATTGTAAGTCAAATAAAAAATGTTGTAAAAATAGGGGGATATAGAGATGAAAGTATGTGTACCAGTTTCAGAAAATAAAGGCATGGCAAGTGTGCCATATGGTCATTTTGGTTCTGCGCCAGAATTTGTTATATGTGATTTAGAATCAAAGGAAGTAAAAAGCATAAATAATGGTGACTTAGGCCACGAACACGGAAAATGTCAACCACTAAAAGCACTTAAAGGACATGAAGTAGATGCTATAATAGTAGGAGGAATAGGTGCGGGAGCTATAGTAAGATTAAATGAAATGGGGACAAAAGTTTACAGAGGAATTAATGACACTATAGAATCTAACTTAGGATTATTAAAAGAAGGAAAACTACAAGAATTAACAGTTAATGATGCGTGTTCTCATAACCACCATGATGGAGGATGCTCTCACAATATAAATTTATAAAATTTAAATAGTTTTAATATTAACCTTAAAATTAAATAAATTAATAAAAAAATGCCACCTTAAAAATAATAGGTGGCACTTTTTATTTAAGCAACGGAATCTTTGATTCGTTGGCGTTATGAACGAAGTGAATTT
>CAMEPL010000108.1 GCA_945931665.1 uncultured Clostridium sp.
CCAGTAATAGTACATTTTCCTTTTTTATCAAAAGTCTTAATTTGTAAATTTATAGTTGTATCGTATGTATCTGATGATTCATTTATATAATTTGTAGCAGAATTTATCTTAGCCACACTCTCATCGCTACTTGTCCATGTTATCTCATCAGTACTAATAGTTCTAGAGAAAAAGTCCACATCTATACCACTAGTTGAATTAGTATAAAACTCATAGCTATCCTTTTCTATTTGAATGCGTGTATCAAAGGCAGCATCATCTATATACTCATAAGGAATACTATGATCTATAGCATAAGTCTCTGATACAGAATCTCTATAAACGTACATTTTCAAATTCGTACAATCATCAAATGCAGTATCAGTATAAGTATCGCCTATTTTAACTATAGTCTTTGGCATATATATTTCCTTCAAATTAGTGCATCCTTGGAATGCATTTCCGCCTATATTTGTAACACCTTGATATAATTTGACACTAGTTAAAGAAATACATCCTTGGAATGTATCTGAGTATATACGTGTTATATTTTTAGGAACAACTATACTAGTCAAGCTCTTACAATAAGAAAATGCGCTAAAACTCAACTCAGTTAATCCCTGTGGCAAAACTACATTATCTAAGCTAGCACAACTATTAAAAGCTCCATAGTCTATAACAGTTACTGTATCTGGTATATCTATTGTTTCTAATGATGTACACGCACGAAAAGCAAATTGCCCTATCTTCTCTAAACCATCTGGTAAATATATTGTCTTCAAATCAAAGCATCCATTAAATGCAGATCTTCCTATAGTTTTAATAGTACTTGGTATAGTAACTTTTTCTAAATTCCAACATGAATCGAATATGCCACTTGGTATTTCAGTCAATCCCTCAGAAAATATAGCTTCAGATAAAACCTTGCATCCACAAAATACACCGCTACCTATAGTTTTTATAGTACCTGGTATAGTAACACCTAATATATTACAGTTATAAAACGCCTCAGTCCCTAGATTTTCCAATTTGCTTGGTAATTCAACATTTCTTAATCTACTACAATCGTAAAACGCATAATTTCCTATCGTAGTTACACTGCTTGGTATGCCTATACCTACCAAATTTGTACATTCATTAAATGCATAGGCTCCTATTTTTACCAAAGTATTTGACATTGTAACATCCTTTAATTTACTACATGATGAAAATGCATATTGTCCTATTTCTGTAACTCCATCTGGTATTACAACACTAACTAATGTGCTAGATCCTGCAAATGCAGCTTGCCCTATCGTCTTTACATCCTTTCCATCAATAGTGGAAGGAATAACTACTTCAGTATCGCTACCTGTATATTTAGTTATCGACACGCCACCATCTACATCAGTATACTCAAAATACTCAGAAGCAGTACTCTCCGCCACAGTACTAACCTCTCCTTCTGCTGAAGCTAGGTCGAAACTACTTACGACCGATTGATAAATCCCATCCATATCCACAGTCTGTGCATAAGATATAATCTCGCCTAGACCGGAATTAAATACAAATGAAATTGTAATTACAAAAACTATTGCCTTTTTAAACAATCTTTTCATTTAAAATTCTCCCCCCTTTTGAAAAATCATATAATTTTAAGAAAATAATTTAAATAAGTTCAATTTGTTAGATTTTATATTATATATTGTAATTGTAGTTTAACTTCTTTGTTAAAACAACTTTTTTAAAATTTAATTTTTCATAATAAGTATTAAATTCTATTTATTTTATTGCATTTTTGTATTATTTGTATTACTATATATAATATAAAGTTAATTATTTCCATATTTAATTTTTATACAATATTATACTTACTTAAAAAGTACTTTATGGAACTATTATCTTTATTCAATTAATAATTTTAAAAGGGAGGAACTTATATGATTTTGAAACTAAATTTTGAGAGTGAGATTCCAATATACATTCAACTTAGAAACCAAATTGTTATGGCAATAGCTCATGGTGACTTAGCACATGGCGAAAAACTGCCAACTATAAGAAATCTAGCAGAAGATCTCGGCATAAACAATATGACTGTCAACAAGGCATATGCAATGTTGAAACAAGAGGGTTTTATATCAATTGACAGAAGACATGGTGCAAAGGTAAACCCCATCTTAACGCCTGATTTTGAGTTTAAAGAAAAGCTTGAAGACGACTTAACTCTAGTTATTTCAGAGGCTGAAATCAGGGGAATGAAAAAAGATGAGTTTATGAAAATATGTGAAAATATTTTCGATTCTATGAAAGGCGGTAACCCTTATGTTATTTAGAATCATTATGATTTCTTGTATTTTTATCACGTTCATTGCTATATACGCAACTTTACGCTCGGCAAATAAACCAAAGAAAAACATGTTTATGGCTGTTACTCTGCCATACGATGTTTTAGAAAGCGACTTTATAAAAGAAGTTCAAAAAGAATACAAAGCTATGTGCAATAAAGTCTACTTACTTATGTTACTTACTGCAATACCTTGTATATTCCCATTTTGGATTTTTAAAAATACAACTGTTTATATATTTTATTTAATGGTGTGGTGCATGGGCTTTGCATATTATGGAATAATACCATTTAAACTTATGAACCGTAAAGTTAAAGCAGAAAAAGCTAAAAATGGATGGTTTGTCGGTGAGAAAAAAGTAGTCTATTGTGATACAAAGACAACTTTATTAAAAAATTCTATGCCAATAAGCAATAAATACTTTTTAATACCAATTTTAATAGGAATTATCCCTCTAATATTATCTATTAAAAATTTTTCATCCGAGAATATAGCATTTTTAATAGTTGCAATTTTAAACTTGGGGTTAATTATTTTGCTATTTTATATGGATAAAGTATTTAATAAAAATAAATTAAAAACTTATAGCACAGATTCTGAGATTAATTTTATTTTAAATAAGACTGAAAAACAAATGTTCTCTATATATTTCTTGATTAATGCTATAGTAGAATCTCTTATTGTTCTTGTTTTTTATCTAGCACTTTTTGAATATATAGACCTTAAGTTTTTAAATGTGATAGTAGTTTCAACACTTTTACTATCAAGTATTGTAGCTCTAGGATTTATATATATTAAGAAGAAAATAAATGATTTAGACGAGGAATTGAGTTCTAAAAATAAGGATTCTGAAATCATAGTAGATGATGATGACTACTGGATTGATGGAATATACTACTACAACCCAAACGACTCTAGCAAAATGGTAAGCAGTCGTTTTGGATATAGTATGACTTATAATTTAGCCACAAAACACGGCTATTTTATGGGTAAAAAACTCGATAAAATCGTATTAATAGGGACTCTGATACTTATTCTAGTTTTAATGATTCCTAGTGAAATTTCAAATAGTTCTATTTCATTTAGCGCTGATTCACCTAATATAAGTATTTCATCATTTCCTTATTCTTATGAATTAGATTACAAAGATATCGAGAGCATAAAACTAACAAATGAACCAATATCATTTAAAATTAGAACTAATGGTATGGCCACTGATACAAAATGTATAGGTAATTTTAAAAGTGATAAATATGGAAAATGCAGAGTTTATCTTTACTTTAAAGATGAGGACGATACCCCAACATATATCGTAGCAAAATTAAAAAATAGTAAATTTGACTATTTGATTTACAATACTAAGGATGAAAAAAATACAAAAGAGATATACTCAAATTTAATAAATAAACTAGATTAAAATAAATATTTATTCTATATAAAAAAAGACACATCTAAATGTGTCTTTTTTATGTATTATCTTAATTTTAAGTATCACTATTAATCTTCATAATTATTTATAAATCGTTGAATCACATCTTTACATTTTTGAGTAAGCACCCTGCACTCATCATCTTTCAAATGAACCAAGAGCTCTCCATGGTCACTATCTTTCAACTTAAACACTAAAATTTCATCCTCGTCTTCATCTATACAAAACTTAGTGTTAACTGGTGACAACATTATATAATGTTCTCCTTCAATTTCTATTGAAAATACTTTTTCGAAAGTAGTTTCAACACCGTTCTGATCCCATAAAACAATTGTATTTTCATCCATAATTCTCTCCTCAATTCATCTATAAATTAATAGATGTAATCTTGTACGCACTACCTTAAATTTATGTACAAGATAACAATCTTTATAGATTGTATGATTTATGAGAGAAAAATATGTCTATATTCTAGCAACACCAGTTTCTCTAGCTGCTTTAGCAACTGCAGCTGATACTTCTTTTCCAACACGTGGGTCGAATGCATCTGGTAGTACGAATTCTGTTGTTAATTCGTCGTCTTTTATTATTCCAGCGATTGCATATGCTGCTGCAACTTTCATCTCTTCGTTGATTTCGCTAGCTCTAACGTCTAATGCACCTCTGAATATTCCAGGGAAAGCAAGCACATTGTTTACTTGGTTAGGGAAATCTGAACGTCCTGTACCAACTATAAATGCTCCACCTTCTTTTGCTTCGTCTGGGAAAATTTCTGGAGTTGGATTAGCCATAGCGAACACGATTGATTTTTCTGCCATAGTCGCAACCATTTCTTTAGTCATCATTTTTGGCGCAGAAACACCGATAAATACGTCTTTTCCTTTTACTATGTCAGCTAATTTTCCTTCTTGGTCGTTTTTATTAGTCACTGCTAACATTTCTTTTTGAGCCCAGTTTAAACCTTCTGATTTTGAACATAATGCCCCGTTTATATCACATAAAACTATGTCTTTAACGTTTAAGTTTAATAACATTTTTGCAATAGCCATACCAGCAGAACCTGCACCGTTGATTACTATTTCTAAATCCTCGATTTTTTTGCCAGCAAGTTTAGCAGCGTTGATTATACCTGCTGAAACTATTATCGCAGTACCATGTTGGTCATCGTGGAAAACTGGTATATCTAATTCTTCTTTTAATCTGTTTTCTATTTCGATACATCTTGGAGAATTTATATCTTCTAAATTGATTCCACCGAAAACAGGTGATATTAATTTTACAGTTCTAACTATCTCATCTATGTCCATAGTGTCTACACATATTGGGAATGCATCAACTCCTGCGAACTCCTTGAATAATATTGATTTTCCTTCCATAACTGGAATAGATGCTGATGCTCCTATATTTCCAAGCCCTAAAACAGCCGTCCCATCAGATACTACTGCAACCATGTTTGACTTGCAAGTGTATTTGTAGACATCGTCTTTATTTTCTTTTATTTTTAAGCATGGAGCCGCAACTCCTGGAGTATAAGCAGTCGATAAATCGTCTTTTGTAGAAACTCCAACTTTACTTTGTATGCTTACTTTCCCTAATTTTTCTTCGTGCATTTTTAATGCTAATTCATTAAAATCTTTTTTTGTCATAACTTCCTCCGCATTTCATTTTATTCATTTGTAGCTTTTGCGTATTCTTCTCTTTTATCGTAAATATTATTCCCTTCACAGTCGATTGCCACGATTAATTGTAAATCCTCTACTTCTAGCCTTCTAACTGCTTCAGCACCTAAATCATCATAGGCGATTATGTCACATTTTTTAATTGAGTTAGATATATAAGCACCAGCGCCGCCGATTGCAGCTAGGTAAACAGCCTTATATTTTTTCATTCCTTCAATTACAGTTTCGTTTCTCTTTCCCTTACCTATCATTATTTTTAGGCCCTTTTCTAAAAGAGGAACTGTCAAATCGTCCATACGATAACTAGTTGTAGGTCCTGCTGAACCTATAATTTCGCCAGGCTTGCTTGGAGTTGGCCCAACATAATAAATCGCCTGACCTTCTATATCAAAAGGAAGTTTTCCTCCTTCTTTCAGTGCAGCAACCATTCTTTTGTGCGCTTGGTCCCTTCCTGTATATAAAACGCCGCTTATCTTAACGACATCGCCACATTTTAATTTCTCTATATCTTCACTTGTACATGGAGTTTTTAATTCAACCATAATCTCCCTCCTAATACCTTTTGCTAAATCTAGTATATTCACTTTTTATAATGTCACGCTCTTGTGTCTTGAAGCATGGCAATTTATATTTACAACAACCGGAAGTCCTGCTATGTGAGTTGGGAAAGTTTCTATATTTACAGCAAGTGCTGTTGTTCTTCCTCCCAATCCTTGAGGACCTATTCCAAGGCTGTTTACTTCTTCTAACATTTCTCTTTCCAAATCTGCTATAAATGGATCTTGGTTGTGCTGACCTATTTCTCTTGTAAGCGCTTTTTTGGCGATTTGGGCGCACTTATCCACAGTTCCTCCAATACCTACACCTACAACTATCGGTGGACATGGATTTGGACCAGCTTCAGATACTACATCTACTATAAATTTCTTTATACCTTCTAGCCCATCTGATGGTTTCAACATTTTTAATTGGCTCATATTTTCGCTACCAAATCCCTTTGGTGCGTAAACGATTTCAATATTGTCGCCTTTAACCATATCATAATGGATTACTGCCGGTGTGTTGTCCTGAGTATTTACTCTATCTATCGGACTTACTACAGATTTTCTAAGATACCCTTCAGTGTATCCAAGACTTACACCTTTGTTTATAGCTTCTGTTAAAGTATCTCCCTCAACTTTGACATCTTGACCTACTTTTACAAAAAACACAGCCATTCCTGTATCTTGGCAAATTGGAATTTCCCTTTTACATGCAATTTCCGCATTTTCAATTAATATATTTAATACATCTTTACCTAAGTCACTCTCTTCTTTTTCAAGATTTTCCTTAAAAGAATCTACAACGTCTTGACCTAAGAAAAGGTTTCCCTCTATACATAAACGTTTTACTTCCTCAGTAATTTGAGCAGAATTAATAACCTTCAAGCGAACATACCTCCCCGTCAATTTTCTGATTATTCGTCTTCTATATAACTTTATCATTATTTGGAATATAAAACAAGG
>CAMEPL010000109.1 GCA_945931665.1 uncultured Clostridium sp.
TATATCTAAAAAATATATACCAGAATTAATACTAGTATTATCAAGAAAATCTGCTGCTTCTTGATAACTAGTCGATGAATTTATAATATCAAATTTTACTTTTTCTTCACCGTTCAACATTATAGTGGCATTGGAAATGCCTTTTTGCAAAAGAGAAACTTGTTCTTTTTCATCATCACAAATAAAAACAGAGTATTTAATTTTCATCACCTTCTATAATTATATCAGTAGGTAACACTACTAAACTAAATGTAAACCATTTTGTATCATTATTAATATCTACAATTATTTTATTAGGATATTTTTGTACAATCTTTAATACATTATTTAGCCCCAATCCTAAATGCTTGGATTTAGTAGTATATCCTTCTTGAACAATTACATTATTTTCTATCTTTTCATCTATCTTATTTCTTATAACAAACTCTAAATCTTTTTTTTCTTGATATATCATCGCTTCTATTTTAGAATTATTTTTACTTTCACTGGCTTCTATTGCATTATCAAAAGCAATTCCTATAATTCTAGTAATATCTATATATTCACCTGAATTACTTAGAGGAAAATCATATATATCTTCTTCGCAGCTAAAATTATATACTATATTTGAATTATATATTTTGGATAATTTAGTAATTAAAATACTTTTAATCAAATCATTATGAATATGATTAACGTCTTTAAATTTATCCATAATATTAGTATCAAACTGTTCATTTGTGTACTCATCTAATTGATTTATTAGAGCAATAGTATCCTCTTGCTTTGCACTTAATTTTAAACTATTTAAAATGTTACGGTAATCATGTTTAAATCGAATCAATCTGTCTTCATCTTTTTCCAAATAATTAGCATATTCTTTGAGCTGTTGATTATTCGATATTAGCTGTTGATTTTCCTTTTCCAAATACTTCTGATGTGCTTCTTTAATTATATTTTGTTGTGTTTTAATACTAATTCTTAAGTTTATAATAGTGTATATTCCCTGAATTAATAGAATTCCTAACAATATACATAAACCTGTTGATAGTCTTTGCTCAACAGATGCAATAATATACGCTATTGTACTAGAAATATACAGATATACTAATGCATACAAAATAATATTCCTATTTATGCCAACAAGCAAAGTATAAATCTGCTTGGCATATTTGCAAATAACAATATATTCTAAAATTAATATAGTGCAATAAGCAACATTTACTTTGAAAATATCTATATTAAATGCGATTTCAATTACATTTACGACAATGTCATTTATTAAGTCTATAATACCTACAATTAGACCTGCACTTAAAAATAATTTTATATCTGTTTTTTTAAAAAAACATATAGATATTAACAATAATATTTCTACACTAGTAGCAATAGGATCATAGTTTGATTGAAGTAACTGTGAAAAAATCTCAATAGCTATTAAAATTAAGGTTCCAAAAATAATTATCAAATACTTTTTTAACCGAGTTTCAAGCTTTAACTGTATTAAATTCATAAAATTTAATATGTCCATATACGGTGATAATACTAGGAGACCTATTAATACTATCTGCTTAGAGTCAAACATATATTATATTCCAAAAATAGATTTTAATATTTTTACTGCTTCTCTTCGATTTTTCTTTTTTATTGCTCCTATGGAAATAAAGTTTGTATTAAAGCTATATGTCAACATATTTTTTAGGTTTACAAGTTTAATATTTTCTTTATTCATTTTTTCCATTATTTCTCCTTTTAGCTATAGACCAAAAGCGTAACTTTTAGTTACGCTTGGTATAATAAATTAAATGTTTGTTTTTCACTAATTAAATGTGAAAAATACTCTTGATAGTATTCCAACAAATAAGAGAGTAGTTATTGTTGGTAGTATGACTAGGCTTCTTTTTCCCATGTTTAACAAAACTTACAAAGGGAGTAACTCCTTGTAAGCTTAAGATATCTTGATTACTTTCTTCCATTTTTATCACCTCCTTTAAATACGGAGAAATTGTCACTGTGGATAATTGGTATCCATCTTCCATAATTTCTTTCACATATACTCTCAAGAGTAATTAAAAGTCCAATTGCCCCCGTCGCTAAATCCATAGAATTTTTTAATCCATACACTCCTGGAACTAAAATTTTCTCATCAGTGATCACAAGATAATTATTTAACAAATTTACTTTCTTTTCTAACGAATTCTGATACTTCATATTATATGCAAAGCTATCCGCCAATACTAATCCAGCAAATCCATCAAATAATCCGTTCATATAAGACAACATTACATTATTAGTATCACTCAATTCATTTATTAATCTGTTAACTTGTTTTATACTAATACCATCTTTTATAAATTCTAATAATATCATCTCTAATCCAGCAGTACCAGAATTTAAGTAAGGTAAATATGATTCTGAACCTAGTACTCTATCTTCTACGAAAATCCCATTTTCTGTTTTAATGATTTTTTCTTTAATAAACCTTTTTAGCTTTGCTTTAACACTATTGACTAACTTTTTATCAGAAAAACATATTCCAACTTTTTCCAAAAAAAGTAATAATCCTAATTGTCCATTTAATAATCCTACGCTTTGACATTTCAAATAATTGTCATTAACAGTTTTAGCAATATTTTTTATTTCTGTTTTACGATTTTCATCATTTTCTACACAATTTAAAGCTAATTTTGCTAAGCCTATTCCGGCTAAACCTTTTTCTATAGACAAATCCTCTATTTTAGTTGTATCAATACCATCAATCAGCTTTTTTCCAAAATTTTTATCAACAGTTGAATATAATACTGACCCTATTCCTGCTGCACCCGTAAACAGTCCTTGATCTTTTGTAAACTTCAGCATTAATTTTTCTTTATTATTAGAATACCACTTATAAAACTGTTTCTGATTATATTGATCAAAAGCATTTATGACTAGACCTAAACCTAAGGCTCCATTAATAATATTTACTTTTCCTGTTGGACATATAAACTGATCAATATCTCCTTTTATAAGTTTTGTAGTTGAAAAATCTAGATTATCAATTATGCCTTTTTTAATTTTTTCAATTGCTTGATCTAAATTATCTACAGTTATAGGATAGATTTTTCCCTTTTTTTCAGTAGTTTTGATTTTTCCCTTTTTAAAACACATGCGCTTATAATTTACCAAGAAAGTATATGCTTCTTTTTCATAGACTTTCAAGTTGTTGTAGCGATACGCTTCACTTGTTTGTTCAGTAAGTTTATCAATATCTACTAACGGCAAAAATGCATATTCAATGGTCTTATACGCAGCAAACCAGTCTGCTTGCCCATAAGTCTTTATGTCCAAATTGGTAAATCCAATAGTTTCTAACCCAGGATTATAACTCTTGTCAACATCATTTGCTTGTTCAAAATCTATTAAAGTTATACTACCATCACTATTGATCAAAATATTATCAGGCTGCAAGTCTCCAATTGCAACCCCTCTACCATGAATATCCTCAATAGCTTTTATTAACTTTTGCGACACCATTTTTATTTTATTGATATATTTCAAATTTAATTTTTTAGGAGGAAAATTATTAGTAATATAATCACCTAATGTCTCTGATGGATTATATTCTTCAACCAAATAATTATGAATCCATACCGAAAAATTATCTTTTAATTTAATTACATATGGAGACTTTCTTAATTTTTTTAAATTATTAACTTCGTTCTGAATTCTAGAAAAACCATCCACAAAGTTAGAATCTATTCCTGCATTTTTTCTCCCTTCTTTTATTACAAATCTACGCTTATTTTGTTTTCCTAAATATACTCCTCCTGCGTTACTAAAACTTAGAGCACTAGAAATATTATAACTATCTAACTTATCTTTATTATTTATATTTTCAACCTTATCTGTTGAAATAGGATCTATTACAAACTCAGGTTTTTGATAAAACGGAACTCTATAATCTGGAATTAAATTACCTTTTTTATCTCTAATACATAGTACTCCATCTGTATTCCTAATTTCTTTAAACGCCCCGTATCGATAATAGACATTAGTATTTTTATATCTTTTATCGGATAAGATGTATGGACCAATCTCACAATTTGAAATTAGCTTTGAAATATCCTCAATTATCTTTTTAAATTGCTCACTGTCTTTAGGATAAATAGTAATAAATTTTCCTGATTCAGATCTATCAGCTGCTTTAGAATTTTTAATTAGCCATTCTTCATAACTAGAAACTACTTTAAAAGTTATATTTTCTTTAAACATGTAGCTAGATATAATTTCAATAACTTTTTCCATATCATTATATCCAGCAGAAATATGTATTTTCCATCCCTGAGGAGGTAGTTTAATTTTAGGATTCATAAAATATGTCCAATATAAGTCACTATAAGATTTCCAATTTTGAGGTACATTTACTTTAAATCTTGTTAAAGTACTATCCGGATCACTAATAAAATTGCTTTTACTATTAGCTGTAAATAATAAATAGTCTTGAACTGTATACTTCATATTTTTATCCTTTAGATATAAACTGATCTTCTACAAATATTTTGTATTTGGGCACCGTACGCAATAATTCATCATGTCTTCCTACTCCTAAAATCTTATGATTATCCAGAAAATATATCTTATCAGCATTAATTATTGTAGATAATCTATGAGCAATAACAATTAACGTTTTTTGGGTTGATAATTTATCTAAAGATCGTAAAATCTCCGTTTCAGATTCAGGATCTAAGTTAGAAGTAGCTTCATCAAAAATAATAAACGGTGTATTTCTTAGATATGCCCTAGCTATTTGAATTTTTTGTTTTTGACCACCTGATAAATTGTTTCCATTTTCTCCGACCTCAAAATTTAAACCATTTTTCATCCCTTTTACATCATTTTCCATTGCCGCTACACTAAGTGCTTCTTGTAATTCTCTATTACTTGGATTATGCGGTAACCCAAAAACAAGATTTTCTTTAATGCTTCCAGAAAATATATTATTCTCTTGCGTAACAACACTAAATAATGAACGCCAACTTTTTAAAGAAAAAGTTTTACAGTTTTTATTTTCTATCGTAATTTCTCCTTCATAATCATCTTGAAGCCGAGTAAGAATATTTATCAGTGTAGTTTTCCCTGCACCTGAGGGACCAACTAAAGCTATTTTTTTTGTTGGCTCAAATACTAATGATACTTTACTCAACACATTAGATTTGCCACTTAAATACCCAAATGTAATGTTCTTCATCTCAATCTTTTTTGTTATAGCCTTTAAGTTAGTTCCACTTAAATCCTCTTCAGGCATATTCATAATACTACTGATAACCCTTGATGCACCTTTAGCTTCTGAATAACTTACATAAAAGTTAGCTAGCGTGTTTATAGGAGTTATTATTTCAAAAATATATATCATAAATGATGTCATTACTCCAAATGAAAGTGTATTATTGGCGACTCGAGAACTTCCATATAAAATAATGATTAAAAAAGCCAACAGCGTAACAGCTGTTTGAACAGGTTCAGTTATACTAAATACTTTATCTATTCTTTTAGACAAAGAATAAACTTTTTCATTTTCATTATTAAATTTATTTCTTACAGCATTTTGCGCATTATACAATTTTATTATTTGTATATTTTTAACATTTTCACTAATTATTTGAGATAATTTACCCAGATGATTTTGAATTAACATAGAATACTTTTCATTAATTTTTCCAAGTGGATAAGCAATAAGTGAAACAATCGCAAAAGAAAAAATAATCACCAATGTAAGTTTAATATCCAAACACAGTAATATTATAATTCCACCTATAAGAGTAATAATACTAATAATTGCATTCGGAACCTCATTTGTAGTGAATTCTTTTATAATTAGCGCATCATTAGTTAATCTACTTACAAGCTCACCACTAGAAATATTTTTATAGGTAGAATAAGGTAAATTTAAGATTTTGCTTTCAAGTGCTTCTCTAATATTCTTTATCCTCTTATCTCCTGAATAACTAATTAGATAAGTACTAATAGCACTAATCATCGAACCTCCCATTAAAATGATTGCAATTGGATAAACTTGTTTTAAAGATAAATTTACCTTAACTTTTAAATCAATAAATTGTTGCACAACTAGTGGTAGAATCAGATTAAAAATCGTTCCAACAACACTTAACGCAATTGCAATTACTAATAATTTATCTATCTTAAATAAGCTTATTCTTTTCATTATGCTAAATATAATATCCGTAAATAAATATTTTTCATTTTAGATTTGCCGTGTTTATTAAAACAAAAAACACTTACTTTCTTTGACTCACTAAGTGAGCCACCTGCATTAACATTATTCAATTTTTGCAAATTCAAAACATTCATTTCATTCATAAGATAAACCTCCCATTAAAAATGGTTCCAACAAATAATTGTAAATCGAACTTGATTGCTAGATCTTTTTTTCTTGGATTTAGGAAAATATTCAGTCCCGGATTTAAAATTGAAGTGCAACACTAAGTGTTAAACAAAAAGGCCATGAAGACCTAAACTTGAAGTGACGAAAAATCAAGAAAGGAAGATCTTCATGACCAATTCAAATTCTAGCATTTCTAAGCACTATCATCAATTAACCAGCGTACAACGTGGACAAATTCAAGCAATGCTGGATTCTGGCATAACCTCCTGCACTGCT
>CAMEPL010000110.1 GCA_945931665.1 uncultured Clostridium sp.
CTTTCTTACCTTTTATTATATCCTAACTTTTATGTTGATTAAACAATAAGTTGAAATTATTTGGACTGTTATTTAAACTGTAACCACCTAAATATATAATTATAGCTTCTTCTGCATTAAATCTGTTAAAGCTTGTAAGATTTTCTATGGTTATAATCTTTGATACTTTATCACAAGGTATAAATTGTAGTTCATTTAATTTTACTATATTTCTCTTTAATTTCATTTATAATCTTATATATTATTTCCTCTATATAATAAATAAATCTCTTTTCTTATCTAAGTTAATAACTCTACTTTTTTCTATCTTTTTTAATGCACTCTCTTACCTTAGAAATAAATTCCCAAAAACTACCCATTCTCAATCTCAACAGTGTAGTACTAATAGTTGAAGTACTTACCTCTAATTTATCTGCTAATTCCTTACAACTCTTAAATTTAGGTAATTCATTTATATTATTTACGATATAATTAAATACATCTAATTGCTTTCCATTTATAAACTTACCTCTGCTTTTAATCTCATAAATTAACTTATCTAGATATCCTATCTCACCTTCAGTTTCTAATGTTACACTAGCTTCATTGAGAGTTTTTTCACTTTCGTAAACTTTTATTGTTTTTTGTACTATAATAATCCCCTCTTCTTTAAAAAGCTTGTCTATATCTTCGACTCCCTCTAACTTACTTACGAATCTAGATAACTCACTTAAACTGTCCATATTATATACATAATCTATATATTCTTGTGGAAGCTTTCCAAACCCATCCGTTAAAGTTTTTATAATAGTAATTCTTAATGCCTCATTAATAGGATCAATAGACAATCTAAACTTACTTTCCCATAAATTTTTATCAATAGAAGTTATAAAGCATTCCTTACTCTCAGTATAAATCTCTAATTCATGCAATGCTCTAGTAGCTGCAATATACAATAATCTTCTATCTTCTTCGTTATTTTCAAACTCATTTGCATTGACAATGATTACATAATCAAATTCTAATCCTTTACTTAAACTTGCTGATAATATATTTATACCTTTTTTATACTTGCAATACTCATTATCTATCAAATTAATACTTTTATTATTTAATACTTTTGATAATTCAGTGTAATACTTCTTTGCTGATGCTTCAGTTTTAAGTATTACTGCAATATTTTTATTTTCACTGCTTTTGCTATTAATATTCTCTGCAATTGCTTTTATTGTTTGGTTTCTTCCTATTTTTGAATACACTTTGGGCTTAGCAGTTTCTCTATTAAATGCCACTGGAATAGATTCTTTATTAATAAAGTACTCATCTAAAATTGCATTTGAATAGTTTGTAATTGACATAGAATTTCTAAAACTCTTATTAAGACAGTAACTTTCAAAGAAGGTGTATTTTTTAAACATATCATTTATTTCTTCTAAAGATACAGTACACTTATTTATATTTATTCTTTGATTAAAATCTCCTACTAAACTAAAAGATTGTGTTAATCCTTCTATAACAGCTATCTCTATATAACTTAAATCCTGACATTCATCTACAACTATATGTCTATACTTATTTTTATTTTCATTTATCTTATAATACAAATACATTATAGGAATACAATCGATATCATTTATTATGTTATCGGTTGTATTGCTTATAATAATATCTATTTTAGTTTTATAAATAATAAGCTTTGACATTGAATTTAATAAATCTTTATCTCTCAATAATTCTTTATATTTTTCTACTACATCTATCTTTTTAAAATTGCTAATATAGCCATTAATAATAGCTATACATTGTTTCTCTAATCTTTTTATTCTTATTTCTTGTTCTTCTCTAGTTAACTTTAATATTTCATTATATATTACTGGACTATTATTATACTTAGTTAATATATTCATATTAGAAGCATAGCTTTTTTCTACTGATTTAATATATTCTTCTAATCTATCTTTTAAATAATTCTCTAAATATACTTTAAACTTATCAATTCTATCATTAATTTTATATGTTCCAAATTGATTGCACCAAATTGAATTTACCTGGTTACTATCTATTAATGTAAAATCATCTATAACTATATTACCCCTTGGTATAAAATTATCTTCTAAATAGTTTATATAATTGTCTAAAACTAACTTAAATCTCTTACTTGTCTTTAAAATTGATTGCTCTTTATATGTCTTATCATTATTTATAATATTATTTTCTATTTTTCTTTTTAAAATTACTTCAGCAAATTCTTTAAAAGTATATTGCTGAACATTAAAATCTGACCCTAATTCCATTAAGATATTAGAAGTATAGCCTTGGAAAATTTTATTTGGAGAAATAACTAATAATTCATTATCTTTTAAATTATAATTGTATGCTAAATATGCTAACCTATGAAATGCAACTGAACTTTTACCGCTTCCAGCACAACCTTGAACTATTATATTTTTTTCTATTGGTAATCTAATTATTTTATTTTGATCTTTTTGAACTGTTTCAATAATTACTCCTAATTTATCAGTTTTACTATTTTCAATCTTATCTCTAACAAATTCTTCTTCATCTTTTTCTGTAATGTGAGTATAGCTATATACATCTGTAACTTTACTTTTATTTATAGAAATTTTTCTTTTTCCTAGTATATTTCCTTCTAAAAGAATTTCCTTTCCTGAATCTTTATCTACACATTTACGTTTATATTCACCACCATTATATTCCTGATATATATCAGCTATAGGAGCAGCCCAACTATAGACTATTATATCATCACCTATATCTACTCTTCTTCTTCCAATATAAACAGTTTCCTTTTCATTATCTTCTTTATATTCAATATCCAATCTACCAAAATAAGGATTTTCTATTACACTTTCTAAATTCTTTTGTTGATTAATAGCTTTAAAATATTCTGATTTATTTATTTTTTTATATGTGTTTATGTCTTGTAATGGATAACTCTTGATAATATTATCATTTTTATATAATTCGTTTTTCATTAAATTAATTTTATCATCTAAAATCTTACTCTCTTCCGCTATTAGCTTCTTCTTTATATCCACGCTCAATTCCCCTAACTATTTACGTAATATTATGTATATTTTATACATTATTTGTATTATTATGTTAATATATCCATTTGTGTTATATATCTTTTATTAAAGAAAAAGGATATTTACAACTACTAATACTAAAGTTAGATGACTAATAAATCTTTTGAATTCTAATAAAAAATCACTATAATAATCAAAATAGCATGATTAGATAATAAAAAATCTAATTATGCTATTTTATCTAATTACCTTTCTAATAATTTTATAGCCAATGTTGGTATTTTATTGTCTATCCATACTATTTTACTATTTTGAAAATCTATTATTTCTCTAAACATTTCTGTATTATCACATATATTTATCTCATCCCATAGTTTAATATCTTCTTTCTATATCCTTATCGGGTATTCCGTGACCACCTTTACTTACGCTAATTCTGACCCTTTCTTTAGCGATTTCAGGATTATTTACCCCTATATAATTCATAACTATATAGCATATTATTTACCTATTACCTTTGCTTGTTCTCTTTGTAGCATCATGTTTGCTAAAGTCATATAGAAATCTTTTTCTTCTTTTGTTTTAGCCTTTTTAAATAAATCTTTTATCTCACTATATGAATAATTCATAAAAATATCATATAAGTTAACTTCTTCTTTCTCCATATATACCTCCTTAGAGAACCTAATTATATATTATTATATATCAAAATATATAAATTATAAACTTATCATATTAACTATATTAAAATTTAAAATACTAGATTTTATATTTCATAAATTATATCTATAAATTCAAAATATTTATAGATTAATTTTCCATCAACTGTCAACTTGTAACTGGAATATTTTTAAACCATCAGTGATATTCGCAGTCCCTTGGACTGCTTGCTACAAAGTTTTTTACAAATCCTATTTGAGGGAGACGAAGTTAACCTCTTAATACAAGTATTATGTTTAGATTTATGACAATTCTAATAAATTTGAAATAGAGCTATAAAAACTCAGTGAAAACTTAGTTTTTATAGGTCTATTTATTATCTTTTGTAACTAATTAAATTTATATTAGTCTAAAAAATATCTATCAATATCATATTTGTTTTTTAATATTTCATCTTCATTAACATTATGCAATCTTGCAAGATCTATACTTTTTTCAAATCTCAACTTAGAATTAAGATTAAAATCAAAAGCCATAATAGTTATTTCTCCTAACATATAATATTCTTGCATAATTTTAGATAGAATTATTGCATGCTCATTATCTAATTTACCTATTTCTATCATATATTTTCTATTATACTCACCAATTAATTCTTGTTCTTTTTTTTCTAAGTAATCCTTAGATATAGAAGACATTGTATTAGCTACTATACTCCCAACTACCGCACCTAACACAGGGACTGGTATTATTACTGAACCCAATCCAGCACCTATTGCAGAAATGGCTGAATCCATGCATACCAGTTGACTATTTTCTATAAAATCACTTGATGTTATTTCTCCATTTCTATATTGCTTAGCCAAGTTAACAACTCCAAATGCAGCTGATACATATGCACTAGCTAATGGAGCTGGTGTATTAGCAAAATTAGTTAAAGTATAAATAGATAGCCCACTAACTCCTCCTTTTAATGTACCTTTACCAGTATCTATACCTATATCCTTCCAATCATCAGCTGTAAATTGAGTAATACTCTTACCTTCCTTTTTCTTTCTCGCAACTGATATGATAAAGCTCATTCCCCCACTTACAGCAGCCGCTACTCCTGTTACCTTAGCCGCTTCTGCAACAGATGGACCTGAATTGTCTATAGCTTTAGCTTTATCATTTTTAGCATTATTTTTTAAAACTTCTTTATTAGCATCTGCTTGATTGCTTAAAGAAGCTTGTTCATTATCTAGAGTCTCATTAACTTTTCCAAGCTGCACATCTGAATAATCACTAATACTTGGCTTAACAACATCATTAAAAGGTCTATTAGTTTGTTTCTCAATTTCTTCTATTAACTTTTTTGCAGTTTCAATAGTTCTTCCATTAAGATTATCTACATTCTCACCATTTAATATTTTTTGTATAGTTTCATAATAATCTTTTGGAATACTATAATATGATTGCCCATCACTTCCAAAGTATTGATACTTTTCTTTATGCTCTAATACTGCCCTTAATGTATTATTCAACCCATTATAAAATTTTGACTGAACTGCTTGTACTCCATCCAAATAATCTTCTGGAGCGGTTCTTCCAACACCTTCAAATGTAAATCTTTCCTTTAGTCCATTTAATACACATCTTGCATTATTTATATTTACATCTATTTGTTCCGCAATTTCTCCATGCTTAGTGAGCTCACTTCCCAAAATTTCATTTGGTTTGGATACAAAATCCCTTACATTATCAACATATTTTAATGCTTTAATCAAATTTATATCTTGCTGTGTTAATTCTTCATTAAGTTTATTTGCAATCTCACCTAATACCCCTTGAAGTTCATCTGCTCTAACGGAATTTATATATTCTACATATGCTCCAATACCTTGATTAACAGTATTATTTGTTGCTGACTTCATTTATAATTTCTCCTAATCTTGCTTTACAACTCTATTTAATAATTTTGCAAATGCTTTTGTATCATTAACTAAAGCTCCTAATTCGTATTGTTCATCTGGAGTAAATGCGTTATAATCTGTTTTTTCAGTTTTTAAAAGCTTTTGATATATTTTATTTATGCCTTTTCCATGTTCAACTGTAAGTGTGTGAATCTCTAATATTTCTGAATTAATCCTTTTAAATTTTCTAGTCATCTTTTCTACTTCAATTGCCTTATTACGTGCTTCTTCTGCAATTTTTTTATTCTTACTACTTGCAAATAAAGCACTTCCTGCTAACGCAGTGCCTCCAATTGCCCATCCTACAGGTCCAGCTAGTGCTAATAACGCATTTCCAGCAGCCATTCCACCACCTCCAGCAGCTAAAGCACCACCACCTAACCAAGCTAAAGCTGCATTAGTTGCTGCTGCACCTGAAAGTGAAGATATTGCAACTCCTGTAGAGGCGGTTCCAAATGTTGTTGCTATTGCCATTGCTGCCGTTGGTGCAAATGCTGCTACTCCAGCTCCAGCAGCTACTCCTGCACCTGCTACACCTCCACTAACTTTAGTTGTTTTTTCACTTTGATTTTGTATTTCTGTTAATGCAGCATTGAAGTTATTTACAATTAAACCAATATCATCTAGTTCTTTTTCAAAATATTTAGGTGTATTTGCAATTGTATTTATATACCTCTCAACAATTCTTATTAATTTAACTGCTTTCAATCTTATATCATATAATTTTGTACTACTTTCTTTAGTTTCATTAATTACATCATCATATATCTTTACACTACCTTCTAATCTTTTTATATTCTCTTTCTTTAAATTTGAGTTAAACATATTTATCCCCCCCATTAATTACTAATTTTTAGTCTATTGCATAACCCCCAAAACCTTGTTTTGGTGCGGTTTTACAAACTCA
>CAMEPL010000111.1 GCA_945931665.1 uncultured Clostridium sp.
TTTGTAATAAGTATATAACTAATCAAACCTTAGATAAAGTTATAGTAAAAAATAAATAAGTAAACTAGATTTGATAAAATGAAATATATGTTAATTATGTATAAAATATGAAGATGTGGTAAAATACTAAGTGTGATTTATTATAGTTTGGAGGTGATAGGATGATTAATGCAATAAGAGATATTGGCCATTACTTAAAAGAAAATAATGGTGTTTCAGAACAAGATATTGTTAGAAGTTTAGTTAATAAGATAGAAGGCAATAACATTAATGAAATACTAACTATAGATATTAAAGATAATAGTGAAATAATAACAAATAGTGAAGAGTTTTATTCTGAAATTACAACAAAAGCTTTATATTATCAATCAGGTAATGGCGCATTGGGTGGTGCGTTAAGGGCTGATTTTTTTAAAGATGAGGAAAAAGAGAAGCAAAAGTTTGATAAAAAAATAAAGAATACATTAACCTATTGTGGAGAAGAAGATAAATATGATGAAGTAAGAAAAATAATTTATGAAAAAATCAAAAACCAAGGTAAGAATTTTTTTGTAGTGATACTTAAAAATGGAAGATATCCATATGAAATATTTAAAAATAAATTTTTAGACAAAATGTATTCTACTACTTATAAAAGAATATCTAATAAGCACATATGTCATTTTTGTAGTAAAAAAGGTGAAGTATTTAATACAACAACTTACAAATTTTATACCAATGATAAAGAAGTATATGGAAGTATAGATAATAAGGAAAAATTCGGTGTGGTAATGTGTAAAAACTGTCTAAATGATGTGCTTATTGGCAAAAAATACGTGGAAGATAAGTTAACTACTTATTGGATAGGTAAAAATGTTATGTTTATACCACATGATTTCAATGAAGAGTTAGAAAGTATTTATGAAAATTCTACCTTAACAAGTGATGATAAGAAAAATTTCATTTCAAATATAAGTCAAGATGAAGAGCTTGTTCTTGAAATGCTAGGTAGTGGAAATACAGAGACTGATATAATTTTTTTTGAAAAAGATGCAAATAAAACATTTTATATTTATCACACAATAAAAAGTATGTTACCTTCAAGATTTGGAGAGTTAGCTAACTATTTAAAAAAGTATAAACTAAAGTTATACAAAATAATAGAATACTCAACAGCTATTAAAGTTGGAACTAAAGGGATAGAAACTACAGATAAAGAGAAATTAAGAATTGTTGAAGCGATTTTTACAGGAAGAAAAATTCAGAGAAATCTATTTTTTACAAGAGCAATGATGGTATACAAACAAGATTATATAAATGGAAATTCAAAGTTTACATCTGAAAACATAGGTAAAGTATATAATTTTTTAGTGGAGACAGGGTGTTTAAAAGGAGGATTTGATGTAATGACTAAATATGAAGACTACAAAGATTTATTTAACAATAATCCAAGCTATTTTGACATAAATGAAAAGAAAGCTTGGTTTTTAATTGGTATGGCATATAACTATATTAATTATAGGATGAAAAAACAAAATTCAATGGAAGAAGGAAAGTTAGCTGATAAGACATCTTTAGATAAAAACTTTTTCTTTGCAAGAAAATTTGATTTTAAAGATTTTATATATTTTTTTAATCTTTTAAGTGATAAGACAATAAAATATAACATTAATTCACCATGGTTAAAAGAAATTACTACAGATGCAAAGCTATTTATGGCAAATCAAAATGGAAAATTAAGCTCAGATGAAGCAAAATATATATTCTTTTGGGGAATAGATAGTAACTTTAAAAAGTCTTATGAGAGAGAAGGAAATAATGAAGATATTAAAAATGGGGAGGATAATTAATTATGGCAAATACAAGAGAATTTTTACTATTTACAGATTGTACAATGGCAAATCCTAATGGAGATATGATAAACGAAAATAGACCAAGATATGATGAATGTACAGGAAAGCTTGAAATGTCTGATGTAAGAATAAAAAGATACTTTAGAGAAGAAGCAGATAATAGGAAATTAAAGGTATTTGTTAGACCAACTAAAAAAGATGATGGGAAATACCTAGACTGTAAAGGTGTTGCAAAAAAAATCATTGAAGATAACTTTGGAAATGCTAAAGATGGAAAGGATAAGCTAGAAGGATTACTAAAGGAAGAATATATAGATGTTAAATTGTTTGGAGCTGTTGTAACTGAACCTAAATTTAATATTATAGGGCCGCTTCAAGTTATGTGGAGTAAGAGTATTCATGAGGCAGAAATAAAATTTGCACAAGGAACAGCAGCATTTGCGTCAAAAGAAAACAAATCACAAGGGACAATGTGGGATAAATATTATACACCATATGCATTATTTAAAACATATATGGTGTATAACGATAAGTGTGCCAAAAGGCAAAATATTAACGTAACAGAAGAAGATATTGAACTTTTTAAAGATATACTAGTAGCAGGAATAAGGAGCTATAAAAGCACTTCAAAAAATCAGATGCCAAGAGCATTAGTGGAAGTAGTATACAATAGAAACTATATAGATGGGGAATTAGATTATGTTAAAGCAAAATATAATAAAGATGATTTAGCTATTAGATCTATAGATGAATTTACCTTTGATTTTAATGAATTAGTTAACTTTGTAGAATCACATAATGATGTTGTAGAAAAAGTAAATGTGTACCTTCACCCTAAAGTAAATGTAGAAAATTTATCAGAAAAATTTAATGTTGAGTATATTTAGGAAACTTTGAGGTGTAAAAATGAAAGCTTTAATATTTAAAGCCACAGGAGATTTTGCAAGGTTTAGATGCTCATATACTACTACATCAGCATTAACTTACTCTGTTATACATCCTATTGCAGTAAAAGGCCTTATTGGTGCTATTATGGGAATAGATTATGCAGAATTATTTGAATATACTAAAGGAATGAAGATAGCTATAGAGGTGCTGAACCCTTTAAAAAAAGATACTCAAAGTTTTAACTTAGTACCACAAAGCGGTGGTAATGGAGCTGCAACATTCCCATCAAGAGTGGAGTTTTTAAGAGATGTAAGTTATAGGATTACAGTAATTGATGATGAAGATAAACTATTTCAAATAAGGGATGTCATAACAACTAAAAACTTTACATTTACTCCATATTTAGGAGCAAGCGAGCATATTGCAAAGATTACTTTCGAAGATATCATTGAAGCTAAGCGATTAGAAGGTACTAAGGGGAAGGTAAATTCAATAATTCCTAAAGATAAGGTGTTAATAGAAGAAAATAGTGATATTAAACTTTGTATAGATAGAATTCCAGTGAAAAATGAAAAATCAAGAGAGTATATAAAGTATGAAAAGATTGTATTTGCAGAAGGTACAAGTATTATTGCAGAGTTAAGTGATATATACAAAGTAGGTGATTATAATGTGTACTTCTTTTAAATTGAAATCACATATTTATGAAAATAAATCATCACAATTATTAGTAGATCATCTAAGAGGTGTGGCGAAAATTGCAAAGGAAACATCACAATTAAATGGAATTGATGATAAAGAAATTATGAATGTTATAGAAATATTATGTTTATGTCATGACTTCGGAAAAGCAAGTTCATATTTTCAAAAATACTTAGAAGGCAAATATAATGGGGAGTTAAAAAAGCATGGAGAAATATCTGCATACTTTACTTATTATATGTTACCTGAAAGATGGAAGCTGATAGGATTTATTTGTGTTAAAAGGCATCATGGCAATATTGATATAGAGAACAATAGCTTTTTTGCTACAGAAAATGAAGAAGCATTAAAAGAAATAAGTAAAGATATAAAAAATAATATTGAAGAATTGAAGTTAATTTATAAGTGTGATTTAGAAGAGTTTTTTAGTAAAATGAATGATGGTTCATTAATAAAAGAAGTAAAATTAGCTTTTGTTAAAAGAACAACTACTATGAAAAGAAAAACAATAAAAGAACAGCAACAAGAATTTATGTGGCTACAATACTTGTGGTCACTTTTGCTTACAGGTGATAAAACGCAGCTTATAACAGGAAAAACTTTTAAAAATATTCAAGGATTAAGTGAAAGATTTACTTTGAATTATAAAAATAAAATACGGAAGTCATTAATTGAAAGAATACCAGACATTGAGAAGTCACCATTGTTTAATATCAGAGAAGAAATATATGATAGTGCTATAAGTTCTATTAATAGCTTAGACATAGAAAAGGATAGAAAATTATCTATAAATGTACCAACAGGTACAGGAAAGACAATTTCAGTTTATGGAGCAGCATTTAGATTAAGTGAGAGATTAATAGAAGAGAAGGGAATAGTACCAAATATTATTTACAACATACCTTTTATGAGCGTTATTGATCAAAACTATGATGTTTTAGAGGAAATATTAACAGCTAATGAGGTGGATACTTCAACAGATTTAATATTAAAACATCATTCTATGTCACCAATTGAGTATACGGATCATGAAGAAAAAGAATATAAAAACTATGATGCTAGATTTTTAGTGGAAAACTGGCAAAGTACAGTTATTACAACAACCTTTGTGCAATTATTTAACTCTATCTTTAAGTCTGGAGTGAATTCAATAATGCATAGATTTAATAAGCTTGCAGGTTCAATAATTATTTTAGACGAAGTGCAGGCAGTCCCTACTAAATATTATCCAATTATTGAAGATTTGTTTAATATATTATGTGATGATTTCAATTGTTATATTATTACTGTTACCGCAACAAAGCCATTGTTCTTAGAAGGAAAAGAACTTGTTATTAATAATCATATTATTTTTAAAGAAATGAATCGAATTATTTTTGAAAATAATACCCATAAGTCACTATATTTAAATGACTTTAAAAAGGTGGTTTTAGATGATATAAAACATAATAATGATAAAAGCATCCTAGTTATTTTAAATACAGTAAAATCGACATTAGATGTATTTGATTATTTAAAGGCAAAGCTAGGGGAAAGTAGAAAGATTATTTATTTAAGTACTGAGATAATTCCTAAAGTTAGGTTAGAAATTATAAAGGAAATAAAGGATAGTAAAGATAAGTATATTTTAATTTCAACCCAATTAATAGAAGCTGGTGTTGATTTAGACTTTGATATTGTATACCGTGATATTGCTCCAATGGATTGTATAAACCAAAGTGCAGGAAGAGCTAATAGAAATGGTGTTAAAGGAACAGGAATTGTAAAGCTATATAAACTGATGGATGATAATAATAAAATCTTTGCTTCATTTGTTTACTCTAATTCTCTATTAAGAGCAACGTTAACAATCCTTAAGGATAAAAGGGTCATTGAAGAGAATGAGCTTTTGGAAATAAATAATGCATACTTTGCCAAAGTAAAAGAGGTAACAGGCAATCGTAGTCTTGAAGAATACAAAACTTATTGTGAGTATATTAGGAATTTAAGGTTACAAGATATCAGAAAATTTGAACTTATTGAAGAAAATAAAAATAAAATAGATGTAATAATCAGATATAATGATGAAGTAGAAAAATATATAAATATAATAGAAAATTCAAAAGATTATTCCGAACAGGATGTAATTAATGGATGGCGTGGTTTAAATAAGTATAAGATTTCTGTAAATAGAGATGTAGTAAAAGATATGGTATATGAAATAAAAGGAAGTAATTTTTTAAATGGATCAGATTATGATAAAAATAGAGGTATTATAAGACGTAGTAGTGTAATAATTTAGGAGGAACAACTTTGAATTTAGAGGTTTGCACGGTAAAATACTCAGAATTAAGATTGAAAAATAGAGATGCTGAAAAAATTAGAGGATATATAGGTAATAGGTATATAGAAAATAATCTTCTTCATAACCATGATGATAATAAATTTATATATAGATATCCATTAGTTCAATATAAAGTAATAGATAATATTCCAACAATAATTGGTATAAATGAAGCAGCAAATATTGTTGCTAAAATTGGGCTTTTTGAGGATGAGTTAATAATAAGAGATGTTAGTTATGATATTAATCAAAAAGAAATTAATAAAGAAAATTTTGAATTTGGGTGTACGGATGATTACATAGAGTATGAGTTTGTTACCCCTTGGATAGCAATTAATCAAAAGAACAGAGCAGAATATCAATATGGTAATGAAATAAAGAAAGAAGAGATTTTAAAAAAAGTATTGATTGGTAATATTATTTCTATGTCTAAAGGATTAGGATATACAGTTAGTAAACAGTTAATTTGTTGGATAAATGTTGAAGAGAAAAGAGTGAAGTTAAAAGGAATTACTCATGTTGGATTTGTTGGGAAATTCAAAGTTAACTTTAAAATACCAGATTATCTTGGGTTAGGTAAATCAGTTTCAAGAGGATTTGGTACAATTAAAAAAAGTTATAGTTAAACTAATAAATATAGGCTAGAAGAATGCAATTATGTGTTCTTCTAGCCTATATTTACTTTAAAAGTTAGTAATTATTATATAAATATAAAAATATTATTTAATAAAAATAAGTTTAAGAGGGGTTAATATGAAAAAGTCAAAGAAATCAAATGATAAGAAAAAAATAG
>CAMEPL010000112.1 GCA_945931665.1 uncultured Clostridium sp.
AGTTCGTCTCTTTAAAATATTTAATATGTATAATATATTATATACCAATTTTTTAGAAAGGGAAAAGATTATGTACGCAGATTATCATATACACTCAACTTTTTCTCCTGATGGTAAATCATCTATGGAGGAAATAATTTCAAGAGCTATAGATTTAAATTTAAAAGAAATTTGTTTTACTGACCACGTTGATTATGACATAAAAAATATAGACTATTTTATCGTAGATTACGAAAAATATTTTGAAAACTTAAATTACTATATTGAAAAGTACAAAGATAAAATATCTATTAAAAAGGGAATCGAGCTTGGACTTCAAAAACAATTAGTTGATAAATGTTTGAATGATGTTAAAAAATATCCTTTTGACTTTGTAATTTGTTCACAACACGCTATAAATAAAATGGATTTATACTACAATGATTTTTTTGAATACAAAGACGCTTATACTGCTTATGAAGTATATTATAAGGAATATTTAAATATAGTAAAAAATTATAAAGGCTATAATATTTTAGGCCATTTAGATTTAGTAAAAAGATATGCCCCTTATAATAAAATTTTAGATGATGATTACTTTATCGATATAATCACAGAAATTTTAAAACAAGTTATTTATGATGGCAAAGGTATAGAAATAAATACTTCTTGCTTTAAATATAATTTACCTGATTTAACACCTTCTAAAAAAATTATACAACTTTATAAAGCTCTAGGTGGTGAAATAATAACTACTGGTTCTGACGCTCATTCTACTGGATTTTTAGCTTGTAATTTTAAATATATTTATGACTATTTAAAAGATGTAGGATTTAAATATGTCTGTACTTTTGAGAAAATGAAACCTTTGTTTAATAAAATCTGACAATATAAACTTTTTATAATATGAATTATTAAAACCTCCTAAGAATAAATATTATCAATGGGAGGTGATTTTTTGAAAAAGATTCCAAATCTTTTATTAGCCACAATAATTCTATCAATATCAAATATAATTGTAAGAGGTTTAGGGTTTATATATAAGATTTTTTTATCAAATATAATAGGCGAGCAAGGATTAGGAATATATCATATAGTCTTCAACTTTCTTATGATTTGCATAGCGCTAACTACGACGGGTATTCCCACTGCACTAAGTTGCTTAATATCAACGAATAATGCTTTAAAAAAGAAAAAAGAAACTAATATACTTTTTATCTCTACACTTTATGTATCTTTTTTTATTGCATTTTTTATATCTATATTTGTATCTATAAATAGCGAGTTTTTCTCACAAAAATTTTTACATAACTCACAACTAAATCTTTTCATCCTAGCTATTTGTCCTGCTATAGTTTTAATAACTCTTTCAAATATTTTAAGAAGTTACTTCTATGGGGTCAAAAAAATAATGGTTCCTGCTATTGGACAAATACTAGAACAAGTATCTAGAATTTTATTTTTAATACTTATTTATTACTACATAAAAAACGACAATTTATTATGTTATAGCGCTCTTATTGCTATTTCAGTTGGTGAAATGATAAACATAATATTTATCACTGTAAATCTTTGTTATGATTCTAATATATATAAAAGATTGACTATAAATATAAAAGATTTTAAACATGCATCTTTTGAAACACTGAAGATGTCTATACCTATAACTTGTAATAGAATGTCTAGCATCGTGCTTCAATCAATAAGTTCTATAATAATACCATCTAGATTAATACTTGCTAATATGTCTTATACAGAGGCCTTGGGAGCATATGGTATTATAAGTGGTATGGTTATGCCATTTGTATATCTTCCTTTTTCGGTAGGCTCAGCCCTTGTTGTAAACTTAATTCCAAGTATATCTAGTGAAGTTGCTCTAAAAAATAACAACTTTCTTATAAAAAAAATAAAATATTCAATTGCTTTAACCTTAGTTGTTAGCTGCTGTTGTTCTGTATTATTTTATTTCTTTGGAAAGCCACTTTGCGTATTATTTTTTAAAAATGAAGTTGCAGGAGTTTACTTAAAATCTATGTTTTTAGCTCCGATTTTTTTATCTCTAAATCAAACTTTATCAGCAATACTCCACGGTATAAGAAGAGAATTTATTTCGAGCTTTAATACTATTTTAGGAATGGCAATTCAATTAATCTTTTTATACTTCTTGTTACCTATTCCTAGCTTAAATATATTCGCCTACATATATGTAGTAACTGGAATCGCTATTTTTACTACGCTTTTACATTCAATAGCATTACTCCATGCTTTAAAAAATCCAGCTAAATCAATTTAATTACATGCATACATAAAAAAAGCAACCAATAAGTAGTTTTATTTTTTAAAACGCTCTTATTGGTTGTTTTAATCTATATTAAGAATCAAATATTAAATATTTTCATTTTTATATTATCCTAAATTATATTTATACTATATTTATACTTAGAAACATCCATCAAAGTTAAAGTCTGATGCAGCTACTACTGGAACATCTCTTGCTTGAACTGCTTGTGCTGCTCCTACTACAGAGATTAATGCATATCCTAATAAAGATACAGTAGTTCTTAATAATAATTGTGGATAAACTGGTTTTAATATAGTAACAGTGTATGGATTTTGTGCTGCATTTGTATTTTGTATAGTTGCTTCTACACAACTTAATGATAATTTAGATTGATAGTATTGTTCTACAACACTTGAGTCCATATTATATGCTCTACATAAACTTCCATTTAAAGCTTCATATGTTAAAGCTATGCCACCTACTGTTGCATCTATTGTAGTTGCTATTTGTACATTTGAACATCCTGCTGTTCCCTTTAATACTACATTTATACTATTTGCTGGGTCTGCTCCTGCTGGTGCAGTTACTGTAGCAGTTGTTGCAGCTTGTGAATAATCTAAAGTAGTTCCCATGCATTGTTGACAACAACTTGATAAACCTGCAGTACTAACTGATGATCTATTTAATAAATTGTGGCTTGAAGTAAATACTGATGTTGGTGTAAGTGCTTTTCCTGCCACTGTTGTTGCTCCTGGAGTTAAAGCTACAGTAGAATCTCCAAAGCAAACTTCTGTTATATTTAACTTAAATGTTCCAACTGGTATAGGGTCTCCTGTTACAGTTATTCCTGTTGTAAATGCTTGAGTTCCTCCAGTTGCCAATACAGCTGTTGTACCTGTTGCTACTCTATCAAATTTTATAGCATCTGATACTTTATATGTTCTAATTATATAAGGCATACAATTTGCTGATGTTATTGGTTGTGCTTGTAAACCTATACAGCATTGTGCATTTCCTGCACATGGTGCTAATGTTGAACAAGAAGAATATGTTGAATCTGTTCCTGCTGGTTCATAAGGTATAGGACATGCTCCAGGATTTTGATTATTACATTGACAATTACATTGAACAGCTGGTGATTGTGGTGGCATAGTATCCATTTGTGGCATTCCTCCTAAATCATAATCACATTCTCCAGTTCCCATCATAAATTCTCTAGGATCTATCATATCTTGTGTATATTTACTCCCCTTTATCACTCTAGTATTCATTGCATTTCTATTGCATTGCATTATTGATTACCTCCCATTAATATAAACTTTTGGCTAAAACCAATTTTTTAACCTACTAAATACTATGTTAGAAATGCAAATATTGTTCTTATTTTTGTAAAAAAGTAAAAAATAATTTTTTTTTGTAGAAAATTATACTAATTAGTGATTGTTAACTATAATATTTACGCTTCTATAGAATATAATTTTATAAAGGAATACCAATTTTATAAAGAATAGATTTCTTTAAAGCAAAATATATATTTATAGAGGTGAATCACATGACTTTTATTAATAATACTTCTAATTTAATTAGAAGGTCTTCCAAAGATATATTCTATATTTTTAATAATAACGGTCTTTACTATAATTACTATGATAAAGATAATACCCTAATAAAAGATAATATTTTAATAAGTAATAATACAATTGATTATACACAATTTTACTTTACTATAGACAATTTAGATAAAATCTATGGAATTGTATCAGATAATGCAATCAAAATAGTGGAATGTGAAAAAGACAGTAATATATTTTTACTGAAGGAGACATTTAGCTTTGATTATGAAAAATTTGCTGTTTGTTTTCCATTTATAAAATATATAGATGACAATATCCATATGTTTTATTATGTATATAGTCCTAAGTTTACTAATTCGGCAGTTATTTTTCACCAATATAAAAATAACGAAGGCCAATGGATTGAAAACCAAATAGATTTTGTCAATTTCAATATTTTAAACCAATTCTATATCGTATTTAACTATAATATTCCGACTATATTTTACTTAAATTTAGTAGATAATTATGAACAAGTATTTTATTCTACATTTGATTATAATAATTTGAGTTGGAGCAATCCTATCCAACTTACAAATACTGCTAGCAATAAATTATATTTAAATATATTAAAAATTCCAGATAGCGATATGTATCATTTAGTATTTTGTGAAAATACAAATGATCAATATTCTGTAAAATACTTAAATTTTAATGTTAAAGATAATATCTTAGTCCAAAATATTTCTTGTTTTATAACTGAGCCATCATTATATACTTTTCCATCTTTGATAATGGAGAATTCTATTTTATATTGTATGTGGGTCTCATTTGATAAGTTGTTCACTTCTTTTTCTAAAGATTTTGGGAAAACATGGAACAAACCTGTGTGTGATGAAACAAGTGTTAGCGAGTATTTTCTAAGAACTAATATACACTCCAATGTAGATGATGATTTAATTTATAAAGATTTATATTTATTTACAACTATGAATACTTTAAGTATTTTAGGATTTTAATATTTTTACAAAAACTAAAAATAGGCAATAGATTTCTATTGCCTAAAATATATTAAATTAAATTAAGAAATACTATCTTTGACAGTTGCAGTTATTTCCTGAATTATTTGCTGAAGCGTTATTTGTATTTGAGTTACCTCCACATTGTTTAAAGTCGCATACTTTAGAGAAAGTATCAACTACTCTTGGTTGAACTTGACTTGAAGAACCAAGTACTACTATTTGTTCTTGTTTTAATATACTTACTACTTCTTGTAAGCAAAGAACTAAGTCTAATCCACCTGGTAATTTGAAGTTATAAGTTGTGCATCCATTAACACATTCTTTACTTATTAATCCTGTACCAACGCAACCTACTGATAATTGAGTTTGATAGTTTTGTCTTAAAGTAAATGAATTTCCATCTGCTGGAACAGATAATTGTGCTGATAATGTATTAAAATTAAATACTGTATAATTAGTAGTAGGAACTACTAATACATTTATCTTTGTGCATCCACATTTACATTTTAAAATTATTTCTAATCCATTTATTTGTATAGTTAATCCTCTTTGTCTATATCTTGTTGTTGTTCCTAATCCTTGTGAACAACAAGTTGTATTTCTTTCTCCACATACAGTATAATCAAAGTTTGATTCACAAGGTGCATCATTAGTGACTTCTTCTACTGTAAATCCTTCTAAAGATGTATTTCCTGGATATATTACCATTTCGTCATAATTAAAGCATATTTGTTCTACAGTAACTCTTCCTTGACCAGTTTTTGGAACCATACCATTTACGTCTATAACTTCATAAGTATAGTCTAATCCTGTTCCATTAGCATCTTGGAATGTTTGGAATTCTATAGTATCAAATATTCTATTAGCATCTATAGCATATGGTATTGTATTAGCTGTTGATACTCTTGGTATATTAAGTGGTGAACTACATAATGTGTTATCACAAGTATTTTTTATACAATTTTGACTTATAGTATCTTCACATGTTTCACAACAATGGTCTTGTTTATGATGATGTTGAGGTTTTTTGCAAGGATCTACACAATTATTATTACAAAGTTCTGCTTCTTTACATGGTTCTTGACAGCAATTATTGTTTTGCATCATAGAATGTTTAGTTTTGCATCCTCTACCCATATCTTCATTCATATCTCTATCAAGTGCTTCTTCATTACTTAACCCCATCATTTGTGTTGTAACAACCTTATTTTTATTCTTTCTAAGATTTTGCATTTCTTTGTCCCCCTAAATAAGTTATCTATTATACGATATGAGATTCATATAATATACTAAATATTATGCAAATTCTGAGCTAATTGTGCTTATTTGATATGTAATTTGAAATAATAAAGGAATATAATTTCCTTAGAATTAAAAAAATACCTGTATATTTCATACAGGTATTAAATAAAAAACTTGGTTAAAAATTGAAGCACATAGGAAATCATAGTTATTACTGTGTTTTAACTATAATATATCCAATTTTATAGGTTATAATCTACGCTTATATTCCTATGTGCTAAATAATTAAGGTTTTATACTAACTAAAATATCAAGTAATTAATAGCTTTGTCCTGGGAATCTTCTATAACTAGCTGTATTACCTGTTGATCCACCTTGGCAAGGGCTCCAGCATGGTGGTTGTGGTCTATTGCATCCACATCCACAGCCTGTTGATCCTGTTGTTCCAGTTGATCCTG
>CAMEPL010000113.1 GCA_945931665.1 uncultured Clostridium sp.
ATCACAAAGTTGTTTAATAGAACTATAATAGCTGAAAACTTATATATGATATAGATTATAAAAGCTAATCCCTCTCGGGGGTGGGATAATTTATATAAATATAAAAAAAGGAGTAACACAAAATAGATGAGATTTTTCTATTCTGCGCACTCCTTTTATTTATCAAATATTAGTTTGTTTTTATTTCTGTCCAGGCATCGTCGTATAATTTCATCACGTTTTCTGGAAGGTTTAGGAACACTTCTGTTTTCTTTAAGACTTTTTCGCTTGGGTATGCGACTGGCGAATTTTTTGTTTCTTCGTCTAGCATGTCGTACACACCTTGATTTGGTGTAGAGTATTCTATATAGTCTACGTTTTGTTTTGCGTTTTCTGGGTCTAGCATGAAGTTTATAAATGCTTCTGCGTAGTCTTTATTTTCTGCAGTTTTAGGTATACACATTGCGTCTACCCATTTGTTTGTTCCTTCTTCTGGGATTGCATATGCTAAGTCTGGGTTTTCGTCCATCATAACTAGTGCATCTCCTGAATAAACTATTCCGATATCAGCGTCGCCTGCGATTATTCTATCTTTTCCGTCATCATTTACGTAGGCTTGAACTACTGATAATTCTTTTATTAATTCGTCTTTTGCTTTGTTTATTTCGTCTGGGTTATGAGTATTCATAGAATATCCTAGTCTTTTTAGAGAGATTCCCATTGTGTCTCTTACTGAGTCTAGTAGTAGGATGTTTCCTGCGTATTTTTTATTCCATAGTATATCCCAGCTTTTTGTGTCTTCTTTGTCTACTACTTTTGTGTTGTAGATTATACCGAATGTCCCCCATAAATAAGGTACGCTGTATTCATCATTTGGGTCATAAGTTGGATGTTTAAAGCTGTCCATTATTTGTGAGTAATTTGGTATGTTTTTATAATCTATTTTTTGTAACATGTCTTCTTCTATTAATTTATCTACCATATAATCTGATGGGAAGATTAAATCGTATTTTGAAGAACCGCTTTTTAATTTTTGGTACATTGCTTCGTTAGTGTCGTATGTTTCGTACACTATTTCTATTCCTGTTTGTTCAGTAAATTTAGCAAGTAAATCTTGATCTATATAATCCCCAACATTGTATATGTTTAGAACTTGACTAGATTTTTTAGAACTACCACAACCAGTTAACATACTAGCTGTCATAGCAAATGTGCATATTAATGCAATTATTTTCTTTAACTTCATCTAGAAATCCTCCCTGTTTCACACATTTAATCTCATGTTGATTTAATTTATCTTTTATAATGTCTTTTTGTTTTAGTTTTCTACTGCCTTTTTGTTTCCAACAATATTAGAAGTTATTAGTAATGCTAAAACTACTATGAACATTAATGTCGATAAGGCATTTATTTCAGGAGTTAGACCTCTTCTTGTCATTGAGTAGATTTCTATTGATAAGTTTGATACTCCGTTTCCTGTTGTGAAGAAACTTATTACGAAATCATCTATAGACATTGTAAATGCCATAAGTGCTCCAGATATTATACCTGGTTTAAGTTGTGGTAATATTATTTTTCTAAGCGCATATGATGGTGTCGCTCCTAAGTCAAGTGCAGCCTCTTCTATGTTTGCTGGTAGTTGTTTTAATTTTGGTAAAACAGATAATATTACATAAGGTATATCAAACACTAAATGAGATAAAAGCATTGTTGTCATGCCGAAGTTTACGTTTAAAAATACGAATAATGTCATAAGTGACACCCCAGTTACGATATCTGGGTTTAAAACTGGCAGATAATTTATATTAAGTAATAAATCTCTTTTTTTATTGTTTCTCATTTTATGTATTCCTATCGCCGCCATTGTTCCGACGATAGTTGATATTATTGTCGCTGTTATTGCTACAAATAATGTGTAGTAAAGCGCACTTAGTAGCCTTTCATTTTGGAATAAGCTGTGGTACCAATCTAATGTGAACCCATTCCAGACAGACATGGATTTTGAATTATTAAATGAAAAAATCGCTAAAGTCACTATTGGTAAGTATAAAAATACAAATACCAAAAATAAATATACGTTTGAAAAAATCTTCTTTATAATAGTAATCCACCGCCTTCCTTGTCATTTCCGTTGCTGTATTTATTCATTATTGCCATTGAGATAAGTATTATAATCATCATAAATATTGATATTGCTGATCCAAAATGCCAATCTCCAACTGACATAAATTCTTGTTCTATTAAGTTACCTATTAAGTAGAATTGTCCTCCACCTAAAAGTTTTGATATTACGAATGTTGAAACAGCAGGCATAAACACCATTGTAACCCCTGATACTACACCAGGTAAACTAAGTGGGAATATTACCTTTGTGAATACTTGGAAGCTGTTTGCCCCAAGGTCTCTCGCTGCATTTATTAAATCATGGTCCATTTTTGATAAAACCGTATGAATTGGAAGTATCATAAATGGCAGGAAGTTATAAACCATACCTAATAAAACTGCTGTATCTGTATACAGTATATTTACTGGGCTAAGTCCAACAAATTTAAGTAAAGTATTTATAAATCCATTTCTCCCTAATATAGCCGACCAAGCGTAAGTTCTAAGAAGGAAGTTCATCCACATTGGTAATATACAAAGTAAAAGAAGCGTTCCTCTTCTGCTCGGTTTCGCCTTTGAAATAATATAAGCTGTTGGATAACCAACAATTAAACATAAAACTGTAGATATAAGTGCTAAAACAAGTGATCTTCTGATAACTTTAAAATACATCGGGTTAAAAAATTTTTCAAAATTCGCCGTTGTAAATACATATCTTCCATCTACTTGTGTTGTAAAACTGAAGAAAACTATTAATATTAAAGGTACTACTATAAAAAGTACACTCCAAATCGCATAAGGAGTTGCTAATCTTGATTCAGATGCTTTTCTTTTCATTATTATCACTCACCTTCTCAAAATATTTATCAAATTAGTAGATGATAAATTATTATTGGCTTACCTTTCTCATTATATGTATATCTTCAGGGTATATATCCATTCCTAACATAGTGCCTTCTTCTGCCATCTTTGTATTATGGATAAACCAAGTTCTTCCGTTTTCTTCTACAGCTATTTCATAGTGAACACCTTTAAACACGACAGATGTCACTAGACCTTTTAACATTCCTTCTTCTGGAGCGACCATTTTGATATCTTCTGGTCTAATTACTACTTCTATTTCTTCGTTTTTCTCAAATCCGAAGTCAACACATTCAAACTCTCTTCCACAGAACTCAACTCTGTAGTCATCAAGCATAATTCCATCTACTATATTACTTTCACCGATAAACTTCGCAACAAACGCATTTTTCGGCTCGTTGTATATATCTTCAGGGCTTCCCATTTGTTGGATTTTCCCTTTATTCATAACTACGATTGTGTCAGACATAGTAAGAGCTTCCTCTTGGTCGTGTGTTACAAATATGAAAGTTATTCCTAATTTTTGTTGTATTTTCTTAAGCTCTCTTTGCATCTCTTGTCTTAATTTTAAGTCAAGCGCACCTAAAGGCTCATCTAAAAGTAATATCTTTGGCTCATTAACTAATGCTCTTGCAATAGCGATTCTTTGTTGTTGACCACCACTTAAAGAGTCGATTGAACGTTTTTCAAATCCTTCAAGCGCAACAAGTTTAAGCATCTCTTTTACCTTAACATCAATAGTTGCCTTGTCCATTTTCTTTATCTTTAATCCAAACGCGATATTTTCATAAACATTCATATGAGGGAATAACGCATATTTTTGGAATACAGTATTTACTTGTCTTTCATAAGGTGGGGTATTATTTACGTTTACACCTTCGAACATAACCTCACCCTCATCAGCATGCTCAAAACCAGCTATTATCTTTAATGTAGTAGTTTTTCCACATCCTGAAGGTCCTAATAAAGTTAAAAATTCATTTTTCTTTATATCAAGATTAAGATTATCCAATACTAAAAGATCATTGTATTGTTTTGTTATGTTTTTTAATTCAATAATATTTTCTGACTGAGCTACATTTGACTTAGTCTCATCTAGCTTCATTTCTGAATTTGTATTATTCATAGATACACCTCTCTTCTCTTTCTTTGCACAATACTTATCATGCTTATAATTGCAAACTTTATTTTCAACGTAAATCCACGTCTATCTTTAATTTTTCATAATTTCGCACTACCATTAATCTGAAATGTTTGTGATGATAATCATCAGTACTCACATTATTTCAGATTTTTATCTAAAAAGATGGTGGCGTACTAACCCATATAACCTTCGCAGTTGTCTTTCCAGGGTTTGATATGTAGTGATTCATTGTCGGTTTAAAATAAAAACTCTCGCCCTTCTTCACCTTATTAACTCTATCACCTAAATGAAGAAGAATATTACCAGCGACAACATAACCAAATTCCTCACCTTCATGAGGCTTCTCTTCTTTATATTGCCCTCCTGGAGATAAAGTTATTATAATCGGCTCCATCATATTCTTTTGTGAATTTGGAATCAGCCATTTTAAATGGTATTTTAACTCCTCATCCTCAGTTTCAAACATATCTTCCTTCTTAAAAGTAATTCTCTCTGGATCGATTTCATTGAAAAACTCTCTTAAATTCGTTCCTAAAATTTCTAAAATATCAATCAAAGTCGCTATCGATGGTGATGTAAGGTTGTTTTCAAGCTGCGATATAAACCCCTTCGAAAGTTCGCACCTATTAGCAAGTTCTTCTTGGGTCAACTGTTTTTCCATACGCATACTCTTTATCTTACTCCCAATATCCATACCTAGGCCTCCCATTATTATAATTTTTATTTAAATAAATCTTATTAAAAGTAAACTTTTTTCTTATATTGTTAAACTCGTTTCGTATTTTTCTAAACTCAAAGTTTAAAATTACTAAACTCACCATTGATATTATATAGCAAACATAACCAAAATTCAACGTTTTTATCAAAAAACATAAAATTTATATAAAACTTACAAAACGTTTAAATTTCAACATTTACAAACTTATTCCTTCCTATTTTTATTCATAATATTAATTTTATAATTTAGTATATGTAACTTTTTTTAATTAATAATCTTATTTTCTCACAAAATTAAAATTTCATCAAAACACCAAAAATCTAAAATTTTAAATTTTAAAATTCTAATTTTACCATAGATTTATTAATCACAAATCCCAAATATATATCCCCATCAATGTATATATACTATATTATTCTGCCTAAATATCTAACTTTTATAACGAATAACAAAACTTCCAACAACCTTCGCTGCCAATAACTGCTATAATATTATTTGAGACAAACTTAAACAATTTTAAAATAGTAATTTAAATTTCCAAAACAAAAAATCAAAATACTATTAGGAGGAGACACTATGAAAGTCTTATTAATAAACGGAAGTCCAAAAAAATCAGGCTGTACATTCACAGCATTAAACGAGGTTGCGAAATCACTAAACGAAGAAGGCATCGAAACAGAAATATTCCAAGTCGGCACAAAACCAATCGCCGGTTGCATCGGATGTGGCTCATGTAAAAAAACAGGAAAATGCATGTTTGACGACGTAGTAAACGAATGCATGCCAAAAGCAAAAGAAGCCGACGCAATAATCGTAGGCTCACCAGTTCACTACGCATCAGCATCAGGAGCAATAACTTCATTTATGGACAGATTATTCTACTCATCAGGCGGAGCCTTACAATACAAACCAGGCGCAGCCATCGCAAGTGCAAGAAGAGCCGGCACAACAGCAACACTAGACCAACTTACAAAATACTTCACAATATCAAACATGCCCGTAATAAGCTCATGTTACTGGAACATGGTCCACGGCAATACTCCAGAAGAAGTCGTACAAGATCTAGAAGGAATGCAAATAATGAGAACCCTAGGCAAAAACATGGCCTGGACACTAAAATGCATCGAAGCCGGCAAAAAAGCCGGAATCCCAATGCCGACAAAAGAAGAAAAAATCCACACTAACTTCATAAGATAAAACAAAAACGTGTGGAAAAATAGCCCTAAACTACTTTTCCACACGATACCATACTCGCCTTCAATTGCCCATTTATATTTATTTAATTTCAATATATTTCATCATTTAAATCCATACCATTATTTAATTTATTTTATTTCAGCATTTTAACTTTATCCTTAATACATTTATTTCATTTCTAGTCATTATGTTTCTATTTAATAACTTTGTGATAAATAACAAAATTTATATTTAAAAATATTATAATAAGCGTTAGCTTCTCTACGTAAAATTAATTTACTTTTATATCATAAATTTCAAAAACACCATAATAATTCTATTCTTATTTTACTTCTATCCTATAATCATATATTTATTATCTTTATTACATTTTTTGCATTTACTATATAATTCTAAGCAATCCCAAATCAAAGTCACTTTACTTCTTTTTAATTATTTTGTGACAAGCGCTAGCTTTATTTTAATGTAAAGTATCATAAATATCATAAATATCATAAATATCA
>CAMEPL010000114.1 GCA_945931665.1 uncultured Clostridium sp.
TTTAATAATTCATCTTTAATGTTGTCAACATCATTAAACTGCCATAATACTTTATCTTCTAAGATCTTACTCGAATATTCAGCTAGTTTATCTATTAACTCTTTATCATGATTTTTCTTTGCACTGAGCTTCAAACTTACTAACATATTTTGGTAGTCATGCTTAAATTTGCGTAAACTTCGCTGGCTACTTTCTAACTGTTGAGTGTAAATCTTTAAATCTTTAATTTGCTGTAAACTTAATTTATCTTGTCTAATTTTTTTACTATTATTGTAGATATATAGTGAGAAAATTAATTGTACGATAATAACTACTAATAATATAAGATATAACACCTTATCAACTTTAAATAAATAACCAGTCAAATAATATATTCCTGCAAAACTGACTAATAAATAAATAATTAAATAGAAGAATGTCTTCCCATATTCATCATCTAAATTCTTTATAATATCTGTTTTCATTAAAATATAGTATTCTAAAATATTTATAACAATAGTGTCTATTGGAAGTGCGCTGATGTATTGTGAAATTATTTGTGAAAGTAAAAATTCTATCTCAAATGAAAGATATGAATATAGTAGGAGAATTAATATTCTTCCCAATACCTGATAATCTCTTTTTCTTCTTTTATATACTATATAAAAAGCCGATACTTCAAAAAGTTCGGCACAAAAAGCACCTAAATCTCCACCTCCATGATACAAAAAAACTATCGGAAATGTAATAATTGTAAATAGAATATTTTGCTTTTTACTTCTATTAATGGGTGTAATTAAATAGAAAAATAGATAGTCACATGCTACACTAATAAATAAACCAACTGCATATATTATAATATTATATCTATTATATATATCCACTATATCTGTCATTTTACTTGCAAATTCCTAAAAATTTAAACCTACATACTTTATCATAAGTTTTTGTTCCTCCCTCTTGTTTACCACCTACAATAACTTGTAACTTCTTTTCTGTTAACACTTCAAATTTCATAAAAAATCTCTCCTTTGTTATCTTTATTACAAATATAGTTTAACATTTTTTAATCTACTTTATTCGTTTTTTATCATATTCGGTTCATTTTAATGCTTATTTGGATGAAATTCTTAAAACTATAGCCTATAGCCACCACATAAAGTTTAACACCCATGCCTCACATAACCTACTTTCTTATTCTTTTCTATAGCTTTCTCATCAAATGACTTGTAATGTCTATCTTCTTTTTTACTAGTATAGATACTGATAAAGATAATATATACAACTATTACTGTAACCTAAATTATCATGTACTTATTTCCTAATTCCCAAAATATATTATATTCTATTAAAAATAAAAGTAGTGTCAAATTTAGCTATATACTATAACTTACACTTGACACTACTTGCAGAAAAATAGATCTATTTTCTAATTTTTTATATTTATATTAATGGCAACTTGCAAATCCACCAGAAATTCCACCCGCTACGGCTGACCAAGGTCCACCGATAGCTCCAATTAAAGCTCCACCTACGATACCAGCTCCACAGTGAACCCAGCGATTTCCGCTACCACCATAACCATTTTTACCACCATTTACTGATGCTAAGTTATCTTCAGTCATAATTGTGAATCTTTTATCTAGATTTTTCATTTTAAATCACTCCTATATTATAAACAAGTAAGCGCTCCGCCTACCATTCCTAAGTTTGCTCCACCTACAATACCAGCTGGTCCAAGTGGAACTCCTGCAGCTGCTCCAGCAAATAGACCACCTAAGAAGTTACCTACACAGTTAGGTCCACGTTTCCCACCATCAACCTTTGCTAATTCACATTCTGTCAATACTGTAAATTCCTTCATCATGATAATCATCCTTTCATATGTTTATTTACCTTCATTGTAGTATCTAATAAATAAAGTAGTGTACTACCACCTATTAGACAAAAAATAGCAACTATTATCATTTTAGGCGTCTGGATATAATCTAAATAAGACATGTCCTCATTACCAAACAACCATATTCCTAGTGGAATCAATAGTGCCCAAATAACTGGAGCAATAACATATCTCTTCTTTCCTCTAATGAATCCACCATCCAACCAAGTCTCCCATAGTTTTTTTAGCATGTAAAAACACATCCTTTCTAAAACACTTGTGAAACATATACTTACACTTTTATTGTATTATCATTCTGTATTCAAATATCAATTTAGCGTAAAATACGTTATTCTATACCTAGTTGGTTACATTTCTTTTTAACTACAAATATTTTGATTTGAATGTCTCAATCTTTTGAAAAATTTGGTATTAGCGATTGTACATCCTATATCATAACCAAACTTACCACTATCTATATAGTCATAAGAATTTCTTCCACCAATTATATGTGCCAATTCTTTCTTATCAATTTGTACAAAATTATTATTCATAACTTCAACACCTCATAATTTTTAAAAATTTATTATAGCTATAATTTACACTTATGATTATTCACTTCATCTGCTCTTTTTGATTATTTCTTCTAATTTTGCTAAATTTTATTCTTATTCTCTTTTTTCAACCAGATAGGCACTATTTATTACCAAATTGGAAAAATCTCCTCATTTATTACTTTCTATGTAATAATAAAAATACTTTTATAATGAATTGAGGTAAAAATTATGAATAGTTTTTCTAATAATATTAATTTCAGCAAAATTTCTGTTTCACTAATTACTTTATTCCTATTGATCTGGACATTAGTTGATGGAAATCTAATTCATCTTGGTATACTAGCCTTTTCTTCTTTGGTTACAACCATGCTACATTTCCATTATTTTGAAGCTACTGATGACAAGCATCCACTAAATAGAATTGATTTTGGATTACAATTGCTATTTATCTTTATTTCTATTATTAAATTTTTCTTGATTTCAGGAAGATAACAATAAGCCTATCAGGTATCAAATTACATCTGATAGGCTTATTTATTAACATATGTATCAACAATTTTGTACTTCTTTTTAAATTTTCTTTCTGATATAATTTTTCGATTAGTGAAATCCAAGTAATCGCCTATATACCCACTTGCATAAGTTGCCCACCAACCTGAAGCTCCATTAAATAAAGTCTTAAAGTTCGTCCAAGCACTAATTTTAACAGGTGCCTTAACTCCATTCATAATAAATAACAATTTATCACCTGACCACTTTAGATAGTTAGCTTTAAATGCTGCTTTTATCCATTCGGGTTGTTCTGCTGTTTTACTTATCTGCCATATTTGTACTTCTTTACCTTTATAGATTGCTTTCATAGAAATCACCTTCTACATATAATTAAAGAGCTCTATTAATTACATCTTCATTATACTATTTTCATAATACATCCAATGCTAAATTTCTTAACTAGCACTATTTCTTACTTATTTGGTAAATAGTCCAAATAAGTAGTTATTGCTACCATTCCAGCAGTTTATCACACTATGTAGACATTATTTGCAATAATTACATATATACGATTAGGGGGATTGAAAAAATGAGATACATTAAATTTACTTTACTAATATATTCTTTTTTACTAACTTGGGGAATCACCACGAATAGTATATCAGCGGATGAAGTTACACCTACTACAACATCCGAAACAACAGTTACGCCTCAAAGTCAAAGTACATCTGTTGATTCTAATGATGAAGATGCTGCAATTGAAGAAAAATTTTACTCTCATGATGTTACAATCGATGAATATAATCAAAATGTGGCAAACTTCAATAAAGTTAATACTGATACTGTTAAAACCATGGTTACTGAAAATAGCAACAATTTAGACCAAGTTCTTTACATTGGACGTCCTACTTGTTATTTTTGTCGACAAGCTTCACCACACCTACGTGATTTTAATCAACTAATAAATAATCAGCTTTACTACTATGATATTGATGCTGAACCTAGTGCTCATGACTTTGCGTTTAAAGAAATTGGAATTCCTGGAACACCTACAACTATGCGTTTAAAGAATGGTAAAGTTGTCAGTGCTTGGATTGGTGGCGAAAAAACAGGACAAGAATTTTATGACTTTTTATTTTCTGCAGATGCTAACAAGTTAGCAGATTCCTATACCATAAAGAAAACTGTAAGCACAGATACTTCAAATCCTGTTATTACAAATAATCAAAATGTTGAACCAACTGTTAAGCATATACCAACAAATATAAGCCAACTTAAAGAGGAAAAAACTACTACTGAATTGGTTAATACTACTTCACAACCATTTAAACCTGTTAAAAAAATTCAAAATCCAGCTACAACTACTAATAAGAAAAACAAAAATTCTGTTCTACCACAATTAGGGGTTGTCCCTCTTTATCATCAGCCATTATTTAAACTTCCTATTCCTAAAATTCCTAAGCAATTAGAACGTACTATAATGTTAATTACTTTTCTAGTTCTATATTTGGGATTCTTAATATGTTTATGGTTGAGCTGGAAAGAAATAAATAAAAGGAAATAGATAAAAAGTAAATATGCGATATAGCAATAGGACCAATTAGAAAATTTATGCAAATAATCGATTTTTGTAGATTCAAAACTACATTTTTGCATAAATTAGTAAATTGGTCCTATCTTTATATTTAACTTTTTTAATTACACTATTTTTATTATGCGGTAACTGTTATTTTGTTTTTAAATAATCAATGACATCATTTAACGTCTTACAAACAGCAATAGTTTTCTCTAAATATTCTTTTGCTGGTCTTTTCATATCAGGTATACAAATAACTGGAATATGTGCATTATAGGCAGCCATAATACCATTTTCACTATCTTCTAAAACTATTGCTTCATTAGTTGATACATTTGTTTTTTCACAAGCTTTTAAGAAAACTTCTGGATTAGGCTTACTTAGTGTTACATCTTCACTAAATACAAATTCGTCAAAGTAGCTGAGAATATCGTGCCCTTTTAAAATAGAAATCGCTCTATCTTTGGTACTTGATGTTGCCAAAGTTACTTTATAATTATTCTCTTTTAGGTACATAAGTAGAGATTTTACCCCTACTTTTAATTCCACACCTTGTGAAATAAGTTTGCGTTCAATATTCAAAACTTCATCTAAACATTCCTGATAAGATACCGATAAGTTATATGTATCTATAAAACGTTTAATATTTTCTTTTTCTGTTTTCCCACTATAATGTTTTGCATATTCTTCTTTAGTAAAACTATATCCATATTCAGATAATAATTCCTGATATATTTTTAAAGATACAATTTCTGTATCTACTAGTAATCCATCAAGATCAAATATAGCCGCTTTAATCACAATAAATCAACCACCTTTCGTAATACATATTTATTATATCATATAATTATTCAATCTTATTTTGACATAAAAGTTGATTATCTTGTCATAGACAATTTAATACCTTTACCTCAATCTTCAGACACTATCCGATATTTCTTAGCGAACTTTTCGGCTGTAACAACCTTAGAATTGGTAAAATCAATAACATCTCCCTCAAAACCAATATCATACATCGACGCGCTGCCACCAGCTATACTAACAAAAGAAGCTGAGATACCATTCAAAATAGTTCGTATTATTCCTTTTTTTGCTCTAGTAACTGCTGGCCAATAAATTCTGACTTTATTACCACTACCATGTAACCATCGCAACCCATTATGCTCAAAAGCATCTTTAACCCAATCAGGCTGGACATTATCTCTACTCACTTGCCAAACATCTACTTTTCTACCTCTATAGATTGCTTTCATTTGCTTTATCACCTTTCTTATTACTTTTTCCTATCCTTAATAGCCATAACTAATCTATATATCACTAATACTATATATACCAACAGTGCTATTAATACTATTATATATAGTATTTTATTCTCATAACCTTCATCAAATATTGTAGTTACTATTAGAAATGTTCCTAATATTGCTTGCTTTCTAGCTCGTTTATCTAATTCACCATGTTTTTTCTTATAATTAACTTCCAAAATTGCTGATGTTATAAAAAATATCCAAATAATTGTTTTAATAACTAAATAATCCATTATTCCACCACCTATTCTCTATTTTTTGCCATTATTATACTATCCTAATTAAATTTAATTCTGTATTTTCTTAATTAACACTCTTTTCTGCTTATTTGGTTAACAACATATCCATGTACGTTAAAAAAATAGCGACAAAACATCGCTGTCTTGCCACTATTCCCAACTATGTCAACTCACCCCAGTCTAAAGACATGGGGCTTGTGAGTGTTCAAGCCTTTCGG
>CAMEPL010000115.1 GCA_945931665.1 uncultured Clostridium sp.
TTCCGTTGCTTAAAAAAAAGAACACATCGCAGAAAAATCTGCTTTGTGTTCTTTTAAGTTATATCGCTTTTTAATTTTATACTCACAATTTCAGGCTTGCAATTTATTCTAATTAATACCTTAGAGCCTCCAAGTCCTTTACTTACTAACATAGTTGAATTATTTTTCTCATATTTTCCTAAATCATATTTAGGAAAGAATTTTCTATCTGGTGATAATAAACCTCCTACAAAAGGTAATCTAACAACTCCACCGTGTACATGTCCACATAAAGTTAAATCTGCACCCCATTTTTCATACTCATCAAAATAAAATGGTGTATGTGCTAATAGTATATTAAATTCATCTTTATTTAAATTTCCTAATTCTTGTTCTAAAAATTCTCTGTCTATAGTAGTAATTTCTTTATTCTCAAATAAATATTTATAACAACTATATGGAATTGTGAGTCCGTATATATTTATTTTTGAATTTCCTTTATTTACTTCAGCTTTATCATTGTCTAAATTTATAAAATCTATTTTATTTAATTCATCAAAATATTTAATATACTCATCTTTATACTTTTTAATCAATGCTTTTTGCTCATGGTTTCCTATTATATAATAAACCTTATATAATTTTGTTAGTTGTTTCATAAAGTCTAAAGCTATATTGTAATTGTTATTTTCTCCATCAACTAAATCTCCTGTAATTACTACTATATCTGGATTTAGAGATTTAATTTTTTCTAGTAGTTTCTCGTTATTTTTTCCAAAAGATTTACTGTGCAAATCTGAAATTTGGACTATATTATATCCGTCAAATTCTTTTGATATTTTTTTATTTTTAACCGTATATTTTGCTATTTCCAATGTATTTATATTGTAGTTTATATATAAACAAATCAATATAAAAATACAAATAAGTACTAATACTATTTTGTACATAAAACTCTCCTTAAACTTTATTTAAAAAGATATCAAAGCTCTCTAATAATTCATCAATATTTAATTTATTTGCAATTTCTATTGCATTAGATACAATTTGATCTACTTCTTGCTTGTCTATTATATTTAATAAAAGCAATCTTGTTGATATTACTGATTTTATTATGTCCTCGATTTCTAATTGTATATCTTTATTATAATATCTTCTAAGTAATTCTTCTTCACCTGCACACCCAACAGTAACACTTATATATATATCCTTTTCAGTCGCATTATAATGTGTTTCTGGTGCTTTTTTCTTAAATAAATCTATTAATATATTGACATATTCTTTTCTAATAACAGGTACTTTAGACGCTTCTATATATATTCTAAATAAGTTTTTGTATCTAACTATTGTATAAGTGTATAAACACTGTGTTACAGCATAATTTAATAAAAGCTCAGTATCATTCATATTATGATTACTTATCAATTCATAAATTTTATTTAATATTTTTTTGTAAATATAAAGCAGTATATCCTCTTTCTTTTTAAAGTAATAGTATAAATGTCCCCTTCCAATTCCTACTGAATCTGCAATTTGTCTAATAGTAGTCTTTTCATAGCCATTTACTAAAAAAAGATTAAATGATTTTTTTATAATTTGTTCTTCAATATCTATTTTTTTATTACTCATAACTATTTCTCCTTAAAATTTATTCATTTTCAGCATAAATATTGAGCACTAATATTATACCTTAAATAATATTTTTATATATTATTAATTTAATATATTTATTTTAGAGTTACAATATCTAAAATAAAATGAGAAATATTAAAAAGATATTATAATCTATTATACAACAAAAATACAATAAAAAATGCTATCTCAAAAATAAATATTTGAAATAGCATTTTTTATTATTAATTAATATTTTATTGTATACCAGATACTATACTGGCACAATCGCGGTCTTCTATATAAGTAATTGTATTATCTTGATATGCTATAACTAAAAAATTACTATCTTTTATATTATATATATCTATATCTATTCCTCCGTCGATATCTATATAAATACTATACTGGCATTTTTTATTTTTAGTTATGTCTGATATACTACTTTTATCTTTTCCTATATAAGTATTAAGTTCATCTTTATTTATATTTTCAGAACTTAAACTGTTGTAATCAGTATATGCTGAGATTACAGCATTAGATTTTTCATCCATAAATAAAGATACATCTAAATTTTTAAAATCGCAAGTTTCAACTTCGCCTACTTTGTTATCTTTCAATGCTATATACAAAGCACTTCCATCTAATTTATAATCTGATGTGTATTTAGGATATAATAACCCCTTGCTTAATACATCTATGCTATCCATATCTTTATCCGACATTTTCTTTAAATCTTCAAAATTATTAACCTTGTCTATTTTAAAGGAATATATTGTACTATATGGGCTTCCCATATTATGAAGAACGTAATCATAGCTTTTATTCATAATTACATTTACATCACTTTGTACTTTTGTCATAGTATTTCTCTCAATTGCTTCTTTTGAAATACTTTTAGTTTCTATATTTGAAGCTGAACATCCAATTAAAAATATTATTGGTATCATCGTCAAAACTAATTTCTTAATATGATTCATATGCTAGCCCTCCTTTTCTATTATATTGGTACAACATATCATATTCTCTTATTTATAATTATACATGTTTACATAAATAAAAAAATAGTTTTACGCCAGTTGTAAACCTTTTGTAATCCAATTTCCTTTTATATTAAAATTTTGTAATATGTTTATATATTTTAATAATATACCAAAACTGTAAATAAAATCAACAACTTTATGTTAAATATTGAGTTTTACGTTTGCAATATTAAGAATCATTATCACTCTCAATCTATTGATATTTGAATATATTATCACATTATATTTTATATATTTTGTATATAATATTTTTTATTTAAATAGTTGTTTTATTATATACATATTTAAAATTCAAAAGATTTTCTTAGATTTTAGTTATAAAGCTTTAATATAATAAAAGCTGGTTATAGATTTATATCTTATAACCAGCTTTTTATTTTTATTATTTATTAAGAAATGCTTTATATCCTCTATACATTTCAAATATGTCTGCTTTTGATATTATTTCATAAGGGGCATGCATGCTAAGTACTCCAACACCGCAATCTAAAACTTGCGCATCATAATTTGCTAAGATATAAGCGATTGTTCCGCCGCCACCTTCATCTACTTTACCTAATTCACCACTTTGCCATACTACATTTGCTTCATTGAATATGTTTCTTATTTCACCTACAAATTCAGCATTTGCATCACTTGTTCCGCTTTTTCCTCTAGCACCAGTGTATTTAGAAATACAAACTCCATATCCTATATGGCAAGAGTTATTTTTTTCATATACTGATGAATAATTTGGATCATAACCTGCATTAACATCTGCTGATAATACTTTAGAATTTGAAAATGCTCTTCTAATTTTTAAGTCAGAATAAGTTGTCTGCATGTTTATAAGTTCTGCTACAGTATTTTCATAGAATCTAGAGTGCATACCTGTGTTTCCATTAGAACCTGTTTCTTCTTTATCAGCACATAGTACTGATGCTGTATATTCTGGATTTTCAGTTTCAAGTATAGCTTTTACTCCTGCAAATGAGCAAACTCTATCATCATGTCCATAAGATAATATCATCGAGCTATCAAACCCTAAATGTCTAGCCTTTCCAGCTGGCACAACTTCTATTTCGGCACTTATAAAATCTTCCTCTATTAAGTTATATTTAGAATTTAATAGATTTAAAATATTCATTTTAACTTTATCTTTTTCTTGATCTTCATCAGGTATACTTCCTATTAATAGGTTTAAATCCTCACCTTCTATACCTTTTTCAAGAGTTTTTTGTCTTTGTTTTGCTGCTAAATGTGGAAGTAAATCTGTTACACAAAATACAGGGTCTCCTTCTTCATCTCCAATATTTATTTCGACTTTGCTTCCATCTTTTAATATTACAACGCCATACATAGCAAGAGGTATAGTTACCCATTGATATTTTTTAATTCCACCATAATAGTGAGTTTTAAAATATCCCATATTGTCATCTTCATATAATGGATTTGGTTTTAAATCTAATCTAGGTGAGTCAATATGACTTCCGATTATTCTTAAGCCTTTTTCTATATCTTGTTTTCCTATTACAAATAAAGCTATATTTTTATCTCTGTTTATAGCATATATTTTATCTCCAGGTACTATTTTTTCTACATCAGAAATTGATTTAAATCCATTTTCTATAGCCAGTCTTTCTATTTCTTTAACACATCTTCTCTCTGTTTTCCCCTTATTTAGAAAGTCCATATATTGATTTGAATACTCCATTACTGCATCCATATTATTCATCTCATTTATAACTTTCCAGCCATTTCTTAGCTCGTATTTAAGATTCATCTTTGATCCCTCCATATATTTTTATATCTAGTTATGTTTTTTTTCTTTCATACGTTTTTCGTATTCTTCTGGTGATACTACTTCTATGTTTTCTAATCTAGCTCTAAAGCTTTTTCTAAAATTAGCTAAGTACTCTTTTCTTAATGTATCTCTTTCTTTTATTTCTTCTGGTGTTAAACCTTCTGCCTTATTTTTTCTTGCAAGTTCATTTATTCTATCTATTTTCTTTTGATCTAACATATTTAATATAGCCAAAGACCTATATTCTTCGGCATCTCCTTTACTTATTTAATAAAAAATTTTGTTGCTTCTTAAATTATTTTTTTCTTTGTAGTTAGCTAAAAAAACATCGAGGCTATTACTTATTATATTGATTCCCTCTTTTATTTCTTCTAGAGATGAATTTGCTATATTTATTCTAAAATATCTATCATCTACTGCATTATCAAAAAAATACGTTCCTGGAGTGATTACAACTCCTTTTTCTAAAAGGAAATTATAAAAATCGCATGATAAATATCCTCTCGGAAGTTCAAAAAAGAAGTTAATACCTCCAGCTGCTTTTCTAACTTTTAATTTATTACTTATTTTTTTATCTATTAATTTTTTAGCTAAGTTATATTTCTCATAATAGATTTTATTTATATTATTTAAATATTGTTTCCAATTAAAACAGTTCATATAATAAAACATTGATTTTTGTATTAAACCTGGTGTTGATATATCAGAAGAATATTTAGCCCATAAAATTTGTGACTGTAATTCCATAGGTATTTCAACCATACCAATTCTAAGTCCAGGCATTAAAATTTTTGAAAAACTCTTTATGTAGATTACCCTGTTGTTTTTATCATAACTCTTGAGCGGAAGATTATCTTCTGAATCAAAAGGAAAATCACTTATAAAGTCATCTTCTAGTATATAAAAATCATACTCCTCTGACAACTCTATTAATTTTTTCTTTTTATAGGTTGAATATGATATCCCTGTTGGGTTTTGAAAATTAGGCATAACATATATTAACTTTGGTTTAATTTTTTCGAGTTTCAATTTTAAAATTCCAATATCAATCCCATCATCTAGCATAGGTATTGATATTACCTTTGCACCTCTACTTTTAAAAACCTCCAATGCACCATTATATGTTGGTTCTTCAACAAATACAACATCTGAATAATTTATAAGACCTTTACATACGATATCTATGCCCTGTTGTGCTCCAGATATAATTTGTATATTTTCACTATCTGTATCTATTTTCCTATCGCTTAAATACTGTGCTATCTTTTCTCTTAATTCTATAGATCCTTTACCTTCATCATAATTAAAAATAGCTGAACCATCGTTTTCAAGTGCCATATTTATAGCTTTTTTATAATCATCAATAGGAAACATATCTGCTGATGGATTTCCACTATCAAAGTGTATTAATCCCTCTTTTTTTTCTATTGTTTTCTTTTTTTTAAGTTTTATGTTTGAAGCAAATGTTCCACTGCCCACGATTTTATATATGTATCCTTCATTTTCTAGAAGTTCATAGACTTTTACTATTGTTGCATTATTCACACCAATATAATCTGCTAATTTTCGTATTGGCGGTAATTTTTCATGCTCCTTTATATCATTATCTATAATTAATTTTTTTATGTAATTGTAAATTTGCAAATACTTACTGCTACTTTTATTTAATTCAAGTTTATATTTTTCCATATTCTACCCCTGTATTTATATATTTCTCAATTTATGTAAATTTTAGTTCGTCTCTTTAAAATATTTAATATGTATAATATATTATATACCAATTTTTTA
>CAMEPL010000116.1 GCA_945931665.1 uncultured Clostridium sp.
AGTTAACTTCGTGATTAACAATATATAATATAGTTAAGTTCGTAATTTTAATATATTACGAATCACTTACAACAAATTAAACAAGCATACCTTAGTATTTATTGAAATCATTAAGGTATGCTTATTTTTTTTATTATCATACAGATTTTATTATAATTTTCTTATGCCTCTACATCATATAATTCATGGTTAGGGGCATCAGTTGTTTCCTCTTTTTTAAATAATGTTCTCGACAAGAAGAATAAATAAACACCACATATTATAATTTGAACAATTGTTGAAGCTGGAGTTGCAAGACCAACTCTAAATAAAGAAACTGGCTCAATTTTACTCATAACATAAGCAACAGGTATTCTGACTAAGAATGCACCTACTATACCTTGAATCATTACGATTGTTGTTTTTCCACATCCATTTAAAAATCCAATCATACAGAATAAAAATGCAGTGAAGAAACAGTCTATTGCATATGATTTTAGATAATCCCAAGCAGCAAGAATAACTTCATGATCAGTAGAGAATATTGATGCAAGTATATCGCCTTTGAAAAATGCCAAGAAGAACATGCAAACACCACAGCATAATGAAGTTCCAATTGCATAAATAAGTGCTTTTTTTGCTCTGTCGTATTTTTGTGCTCCGTAGTTTTGTGCCACAAATGCCGAAACACCTTGTGAGAATGATGAAGGAACAAGCATTATAAATGCCGCTAGTTTTTGGGCAACACCCATACCAGCTGATGGAACAACACCCATAGAATTACCAATCATTACGATTACTAAGAATGATATTTGAACAAGTAATTCTTGTAGAGCTATCGGTGCACCGAATTTTATTATTTGTGAAGTTAGCCCTTTGTGGAATTTTATGCTTTTTAGCGAAAATTCAAAAGGCAATCCTCTTTTTGCGATTATTACTAGCGATAAAATAACGCTGACAGCTTGTGCAAGAACAGTTGCAATAGCAGCCCCAGTAGATGCCATATTAAAATAACCGACAAATACTAAATCACCTACAACATTTACAATACATGCTATTAAAACAGTCATAAGTGGAGTTTTTGCATCTCCAAGCCCTCTAAAAATACCGCCGATTACGTTGTATGCAACTATAAAAATAGACCCAGCACAACAAATTCTGATATAAGTTGAAGTGCTATCAAATGCCTCTTTTGGTGCATTCATAAATGACGCAACGCCTGGCGCAAATGTAACGAAAACAATAGTTAAGATGATTGCTATTACTGCAAATATTGAGATACCGCTGCCGACAACATCACCAGCGTCCTTTTTCTTTCCTTGACCTAGTTTTTGACCTATTAATATAGTTATTCCCATTGCAAGCCCTGTAACTGTAAGAGTTATAACTTGCATAAATTGACTCCCAGTCGAAACAGCAGAAACATCCGCCGCATGACCAAATCTACCAACTACAAGTAAATCCACCGCACCATACATAGTCTGCAAAAATAATGCCGCTAATATAGGGATGATGAATGTTACTAGAGGTGAGAAAATTTTTCCCTGTGTAAAATCTTTAACCTTTGACATATATGTGCCTTCCTTTCCAAATTTTAATATAGTTATTTTCATTGATTTATATAAGATTTATATCAATATAAATCAATTTATATATATAGACTTATATTGATAATCTTTAATTTAAAATAACAGTGCTATTCAATATTTGATCTAATTTTCCCCAACATATTTAAAAGACTGTTTATCTCGTCTTGCTCCATATTTTCTAATAATTTACCTTCAACAGAATCTATAGCAGATGAGATTTTCCTTGATATTTCAACAGCCTTTTCTGTTAAAACAAGTTTTTTCAAACGGGCATCACCAGCTACTGGCACCCTCTTTATAAGATCGTGTTTTTCCATATTATTAAGCATAAGACTTACCGAAGAACGCTTTAAATCAAACTCAAGCTCCAAGTCCTTTTGGAATATGTCTTTATCTTTATTGTCAGTTATAAAATCTATTACATATGCCTGAGATACTGTGATATTGTCATCAATCACGTTTAAAACAGCAGCGTCTACCTTTCTCGATATTATACGACTAAGCTTATTTATATGTAGTCCTATTGGAAATTGTGATTTCATATTTGCCTCCTAGAAAAAAATGTTTTGTACAAAACTATTTATCTATAATTGTTTTGTACAAAACAATATTACAACGATAATTCAAAAATGTCAATAAATAAGTATCTCAATAAATAAGTATATTGATATAGATATTAATATACAACTTAAACCAAGAATATAAATCACCAAAAAATATTGGTAAAATAAATATATAGTGATAAACTTACAACATAGACAATAAATAATATTTGGAGGAAATTATGAACAAAAGGGAATTTAATTGGGCAATATTAGGAACAGGGGTAGTTGCAAATGAAATGGCAAATGCTTTGAAAAAAGCGGGCAAATCAATATATGCAGTCGGCAATAGAACTCACAGTAAGGCAGTGGATTTTGCAGAAAAATACGGAGTTAAAAAGGTATACGACGATTTTCACGAGATGTTTTCTGATAAAAATGTGGACATAATCTACATAACAACACCGCACAACACACATATAGACTTTATGATGGAGGCGATCTCTAACGGCAAACATATACTTTGCGAGAAATCAATCACATTAAATAGCGACGAGTTAAACAAAGCAATCGAACTTGCAGAGAAAAACAACGTCGTGTTAGCAGAGGCAATGACGATTTACCACATGCCTTTATATAAAAAGTTAAAAGAAATAGTAGAGCGTGGCGATTTAGGTGAAGTCAGAATGATTCAGATGAACTTCGGAAGTTACAAAGAGTACAATATGAAAAATAGATTCTTCAATATGAACCTAGCAGGTGGGGCACTTCTCGATATAGGAGTTTATGCTATTTCATTTGTGAGATGGTTTATGTCATCAAAACCAAACCAAGTGCTAAGTCAAGTGAAATACGCACCAACAGGAGTAGACGAACAAGTAGGAATCCTTCTTATGAACGACGAGCAACAGATGGCGACAATATCGCTTACACTTCACTCAAAACAACCAAAACGAGGGATGATATCTTGTGACAAAGGTTATATCGAAATTATGGAATACCCAAGAGCACAAAAAGCAGTCATAACTTATACAGAAACAGGGGAGAGAGAAGAAATCGAAGTCGGCAAACACGAAGATGCACTATTCTACGAAATGCAAGACATGGAAAAAGCAGTAATGGGCGATAGGGAAGTTGCTCGCCTTGAGTATACGAAGGATGTTATGGAGATAATGACTGGGATAAGAAAAGAATGGGGACTTGTTTATCCTGAGGAGAGGGGAATGCAAAATTTAAATTAGAAGGCTAAGTTTATTGATAGGGTATAAAGCTTAACTTTAAACAAAGAAGTGAACTAATAGGAAATTTTAAAACTAGCATATTTATAAAGAATGATGATTTGATATTCATAGAAATTAATTGGAGTTCACTAGATAGTTATAAGCAATAATAAAAAACTGTTATAAATTCAGCGATAAAGGGGGATATAAAATGAAATTATATAAATTATATGAAAGGGATTATACTAAAATTAATTCAGAACATGAGAAAAAGTTACAAGAGAAGTTTGAAATTTATGATAAACGTAAGGGAATAAAAAATACTAAAGATGATCCAAGAAATAATGAACCAGAATTTGAAGACAGAAAATTTTTATGGTGTCACAATTCATTGTTTCCAAATAACTATCTATATCATGGAGAACTAGAAAAGTTGGATTTAGGCTATGAATCAACATGCTTTAAAGATGTTATAGATAAAGCAAAAAACGAAAATGAAATTCAAAAATATATAAAGGACAATAGAAAATGGTTTATACCAGCATCAATTTATAAAGAATATAACTTTGGAAATCATGGGGCTTATCTATTTAACGAAATGCCATTAGGAACTGAATATCGTACAGACTATGCTTTGTTAGGAAAGAGTTCTGATGGATATAGTCTAGTTCTAATTGAGTTTGAAAAAGCAAATGTACCATTTAAAATAAAATCATATGATGAAGTATCTGAAAGTGTTCGTAAAGGTAATGCACAAATAAGAGCTTGGAAAAAATGGTTTGATTCTAATAGAGGATATTTTTTAAAGAGTATTGGATTTACAGAGAAAGGTATAGATATTCCAACTTCAAGAATTTATTATTGTTTAGTTGTTAGCAGACGAGATCTTATGAATGATGTAGATAAAGATTTAAGAAGTGACATTTGTTTTGAAATGAATAATACAAAAATATTATCTTTTGATAGACTTGTAGATAATATTCTTAAATTAAATAATGGTTATTAAATTAACTGTAATAATAGTGGATGATAAAACTACTAAGTTTATGGCTTAGTAGTTTTTATTTATATAAATAATAATCATAGTTTAAGATTAAGAATTAGATATAGATACAGAGGTGATATAGTTGAAGAGATGGAAATATGAAGATGTTAAATTATTTATAGAGAAAAATTCAAATTCAATACTTTTAAGTAAGGAATATAAAAATATAGATAGCAAATTACTATTTAAGTGCAAATGTGGAAATGAATTTGAAACAACTTTTGATAAATTCAAAAGTAGAAATAAAAGACAATGCAATATATGTAGTAGGAATAATGTTGCAAATAGAAAAAAGTTACCTTATGAAGAAGTAAAAAAATTTATAGAGATAGATAGTAATAGTGGATGTGAGTTATTAAGTAAAGAATATAATAATGCTCATGAAAAATTAAAGATAAGGTGTAAATGTGGAAATGTTTTTGAAACTAAATTTAATCACTTTAAATCAAGTTTTCAAAGGCAATGCCCTACATGTGGGATAGAAAAGGTTGTTTCTGCAAAAAGATTAGATATAAACTATATAAAAGAGTACATAGAAGAAAAAGGTTGTACACTTTTAAGTGAATATAAAAATAGTAATACATTTATAAAAATTAGATGTAGGTGTGGAAATGAATTTAAAACTTTGTTTTCAATGTTTAGAGATTACGATGTACAATCATGTAAAATTTGTAGAGAAAAAGAATATTCAACAAGCAAGGGTGAGGTAAAGATAGAAAAATGGTTATTAAAGCACAATATAAATTATATTAGTCAATACAGTTTTGAGGATTGTAAGCATGAGAAAAAACTAAAATTTGATTTTGCTATTATAAATAAAAATAATCAGGTTAAATTGTTAATTGAATATGATGGTAAACAACATTTTGGACTAGGTCTATTTTCTAGTGATGAGGAAGAAATGATGAAGCAATATAATAGAGTACAACAATCAGATTTTACTAAAAATGAATATTGTTTTAAAAAAGGAATTGCTTTGTTAAGAATACCTTATAGTAGATATAGAAATATTGATGATATATTATCAAATATATTACTATAGTAATTTTATATAGAGTATAGAAATTTATTAGAATGAAACAAGAATAATAATCTAATAGTATTTGTAAAATTGGAAATATAAAGTGTATTATTGTAAAAAAACCAATATGGTAAGATTAAAATAACAAAAGTAAAAAACAGCGAGGAACACAATGCGATATATACACGAGACAATAAAATTTGATCAATCATTACCAGCAAACATATTCGCTCATGAAGTAGACGCAGTTCAAAGTCACTGGCATGAAAGTATAGAAATATTATTAGTAGCACATGGTGAAGTAGACGTATTAGTAGATGGAAAAAATATAATTTAAAAGAAGATGATTTAATAATAATAAACTCAAAAGAAATACACTCTATAAAGTCTGAAAAAAGTAATATAGTAATAGTAGTACAAGTAGATTTATCATCTTTTAATGATATATATGAAGGTATTTATAAGATAAACTTTAACTACAAATCATTTGAATATAGTAAAGACGATAAAAGGTTCATAATAATTAGAAAAATACTAGCAAGTATAAATAAATAATAATCCACCAATACTCATATCAATTAGATATGAGTATTTTGCTATACAAAATAAAATTAAAAAATAATATTAGCAAGCATATGATAAAATAAATAATACAATACACTGCAGAAAACTATTTCAACTAGCCAAATAGGTTGACGAATTTATATAAGACAAGAAAGGTGGACAAAGATGTCAAATAATATAAAAATAAAAAATACTGACTTAGTATTAAGTAAAATAGGAT
>CAMEPL010000117.1 GCA_945931665.1 uncultured Clostridium sp.
TTTTTCCTATCTAAAATGTAACATCAAAACTCAAATCTTCTACCAAACTTCGTCCTAACTCTCTAGCCATTTCAGGGTATTTACTATTTTCCATGTCTTTTCTTTCGGTGCATGAATATGCTAACACTTGTCCCATATCTTCGAAACGTAGATAGCGACAGATAGTTTCATAGTGAAGTTTAAGTGGAGCCATTGCCCATTCTTCTGAATCACCACACGCAGCTAATAATACTGATTTCTTTGGAAATTTTCTGATTTTCTTGTTTATTGAGAAGAAACGGTCGATTGCCGTTTTTAGTTGTGTAGACATGCCAAAATAATATAAAGGAGTTACAAAGGCGATTAAGTCTGCCGATAATATCTCAGGATAAACTCTAGTCATTGCGTCATCAGAAACACATTTATTTTCTGCGCTTTTTTGACAGTGATAACAAGCAACGCAAGGCCTTATATTTAATATTCCTGTATTGAAGCGAACGACTTCATGGCCTGCTTCTTTTGCCCCTTTTACAAATTCATCAGCTAATAATGATGTAGTCCCTTTACTCCTAGGACTTCCAGTTAAAACTAATATTTTCATTTTTATTCCCCCTTTTGTGAAATCAACATAATCACTTAGTTATAATTTCATCTAATAAAAAATTACACTGATACTAAATAACAAAAATGTCAGTTACCCCTATATATTAATAATATAGTAATTTTTAAAAAAGTAAATGTATATTTATAAGTATTATAAAATATACATTTATATTTTTAAATAATAATAATTCTAATTTGTTATATGAAGGAACTATACCTCTAAAAAGTTAATATAATTATATAAATCTGTTAACATTTTTACATATAAGGCAATTAAAAAATGTGCCTATATATGTTGAATTTAAGTGTAAAATTGCAGGATAGAAAGGCATTTTGGAACAAGTAAAAGAAGGTATTTACGCATTATTAAAAATATAAATATTGGAAAAATATTTTCCTGTAAAAATTATACTATAATGTTAATATTATTATATTTTTTTGTTAATATACTTATAGAAAAACTGATTTATAGTGAATATAATAAATGTATAAAATATAAGGAAAAATTTATATAAATGGATATTTTAATATTTGGAGGAGGAAAATGATAAAAGTAGGTAGAGATTTCGTACTATTATTTATAATGAGCTTTTTATATATCTTATTTAACAAGGCGATAAATATTTCTATGGCAGAAAGTATTATAGTTTCAGTTGGGACTGCGGGGATGCTTACTTTATTAAGTGATACAGTTAGAAATATAGATGAAGATGATATAAGAACAAAATTTGAACTTTCAGATGAAGAAGTAAAAGTAATATCAAAAATGAGATTAGTTGTGAGAGATGGAATACTAACATTTTTATTATGTTATGGGGCTATGACAATTTGTTTAGGAGGGTCAGAATTAACTATACTAGGTTCAATACCGTTTGTAGTAGCGGCACTAGCACCAACGCTAGTTGTATTTAAAGTAAGTAAAGAACTTAGAATACCATCAAAAAGAAATGTTATAGTAGATAGATAAAAAATAATTAACTTAAAGGGGATAAGTTAACAATTTATTAACCTAAAAAATGCAAACAATTAAAATACCTTAATATAAATATAGATAGATGTAATTGAAATAACCTAAAAACTATAAGATAGAAATATCGTATAGTTTTTTTCTTTTTTAGAGATATTTTAAAAAAATGTAACATTGTAAAATGTATGCAAAAAATGATGTCTTTCGTAGAAAAAGAATAATTTTAAACATATATTATATTAAAAGATAAATCAAAACACCAACTAAACAAAAGAACGAAAATGGGTAGACTGAATAGGAGGTAATGCCATATGAAGAGATTCTTTATAGATGTTGTGATTGTTTTTATAATATTCTTTTTTTATTTAATGTATGCTGGAGGAACTACTATAATGGAAGGCATAGTTGCATCATTAGGAGCAGGATGGTTTTTCGGATTGTTTGCTGAAATGATTAGAGCAGTCGCATCAATAATAAAAGAAGGTATTAAGTCGTAGCTGTATTTAAAAGTAATCGAGCGGAAAATAATATAAATGGATTGGATTAATTGGATATGAGTATAACTAAAAGCTGAAATCCCATGTAGAATATGTGAATTCTACATGGGATTTTATTATTGTGTTAATATTGTTACATTTTAGGTTAAGATACTTATAGAATTAGTATTTTTAGGGGAATATAATTTATGTAGAAAAATAAGAAAGCTAATCAAATGATGAAGGCGATTTAAGGGGGAAATGGATATGAAAAAAATATTTAGAGATTTATTGGTATCATTTGTAGTATGTTATTTATATTTAGTATTTACAAAATCTACTGACTCAGTAGTAGGCACTTTAGTAGTTTCAGTTGCAGCAGCTGTAACATTTAGCTTATTCAGTTTAATTATAGGATGCCTAGTAGAGGGATATTGTGCAATGAATAAAAAAGATTCAAAAGAACAAGTTGCTAAAAAACTACAAGCAAGTTTAGTATTTAGAGATTCATTATTCGCATACGCTTTAATATATGGATTCATGACTAAAAACTTTGGTTTAGGTTTATCAATACCACAAATGTCTGCTTATTTAGTATCAGCAATGGCACCAACTATAGTAATAGCAATATTTATAAAAGAAATGAGAATACCATTCTTAAGAGAATATACAAAACACGATGCAGTTGTTAGATCAATGGGTTCTAATAAAACTGCTTAATAAATAATATTTTATAAGTTTATATAAGGTAAACTTATAAAAATAATTAGTCCTATGTGGTTTTCCACATAGGATTTTTTTTATAAACTTTAAGCAACAGAAGAAGTCATTAACCATATGAGCAAAGTGGGTTTAAAGATAAAGTGACTAAAATAAATAAAAATATAGAAAGAATAGCTGAAAAATTTAGAGATTTTTTTATAAAAGATATATATAAATAATGATCATTTATACAAATGAAAAAATAATTTTTATGATTCCTTTTAGTATATAAAAAAATGTAAAAATAGGGCTATTATATCGACCATAGTCGACAGTTAACTGTCAAATTAAGTCAAAGTTTAATTGGGGGAAAATTATAAAAATTCAATATAAAGAACAGTTTTGGAAAGTAGGTTCATATAAAAAGGTAAGGAATCATGGAATATCAACAAAGTTCCATAAAAAAAAACTTTTAGTAAGTAATGAAAAAATGCAATATAAAAGAATTTTAAAATATAAAATTAATAATCAATTGAATAAAAATTCAATTACATGTAAAAAAAAAATATGATATAATCTAATTGTGAAGAATGGTAATAATTGACAATTTAATATAAAACATCTGAGAGACCAAAAATTTAAAATTTATGTAAAATTTTAGGGGGGCTTATAAAATGGCAGAAAAAACTTTAAATGTATTTGAAATTGCACAATTACAAGTTAAAAATGCTTGTGACAAATTAGGAACTGATCCAGCAGTTTATGAAATACTTAAAAATCCAATGAGAGTTATGGAATTCAATTTCCCAGTAAAAATGGATGACGGAACTATAAAAACTTTTACTGGATATAGATCTCAACACAATAACGCTTGTGGACCATTTAAAGGTGGTTTAAGATTCCATCCAAATGTAACTTTAGACGAAGTTAAAGCTTTATCTACTTGGATGACTTTCAAATGTGGTGTAACTGGTATACCATATGGTGGAGGTAAAGGTGGTATAGCAATCGACCCTAATGATTATTCTAAAGGTGAATTAGAAAGAATATCTAGAGGATTTGCTGCAGCACTTGCTCCAGTTATAGGAGAAAAAGTAGACGTTCCTGCTCCAGATGTAAACACTAATGGAGAAATAATGTCTTGGATGGTTGATGAACATGCAAAAGCAACTGGTGAATTTGCTCCTGGTACTTATACTGGTAAACCTGTTGATTTCTATGGTTCTTTAGCTAGAACAGAAGCTACTGGATATGGTGTAGCAATGATGGCTAGAGAAGCTTTAGCTAAAGTTGGTATAGATATCAATGGTGCAAAAGTTGCATTACAAGGTTGTGGTAATGTTGGTAGCTATGCAGGTATGTATATCGAAGAATTCGGTGCTAAAGTAGTAATAGTTGGTGACTATACTGGTACTATAGCTAACCCTGATGGAATAGATATGAAAGCTTTAATGGCTTATGTAGCTGAAACTAGAGGAGTTAAAGGATTCCCTGGTGCTGAAGCTACAGATCAAGATGTTTTAACTGCTGATGTTGATTTATTAATGCCTTGTGCTCTTGAAAATCAATTAACTGATGAAAATGCTAACGATGTTAAAGCTAAAGTAGTTTGTGAAGGTGCAAACGGACCAACTACTCCTGGTGCTGACGAAATATTCGCTAAAAACGGTGTAACATTAGTTCCAGATATATTAGCTAACAGTGGTGGTGTTACAGTTTCTTATTATGAATGGGTACAAAACTTACAAAGAGACTCTTGGTCATTTGAAGAAGTTCAAGCTAAACAAGAAAAAGCAATGAAAAAAGCTTTTGATGCTATATGGGCAATAAAAGAAGAATATGGTGTAGATATGAGAACTGCAGCATACATGTCTTCAATTAAGAGAGTTGCTGATGCTATGAAACGTAGAGGATGGTATTAAGATTTAAAGTATTTTAAGCCTATCATGGATGTATAAATTATAGATAAATGGAGATGGAACAGTTTATGTTTCATCTTCTTTTTTATGTAAATGAATTATATATTATTTACTAGACAAATGACGAAGTTATAAATACAATAGGATAAGTATATTATCTATTATTATATATAGAGAGATAATTAGATTAAATTTCAAATAGGGTAGGTATAAATATTTTATATAAAACAAAATGATTTAAAGATGAATATAGAATATGTTGTGCCAAAATAAAGAGGAGTAAGTTGATGAAAAAATTAATAACATTATTACTGATACTTGTTATGGGATTATCTTTGATAGGTTGTAACAATAGTAAAGAATCAAATGAAACAGATTCTGATAGTAAAAGTGGAGAGTTGAGTGAATTCACAACAGATGAAAGATTTTTAATGGATATGTATGATGTATTTATAGGAAATGTTGATTACGATATTATATCAGAAGAAGATTTAACTAGTGAATATGAAGATTATGAAACTAGAATTGAAGAAGCTAATAAACAATCACATATTTCATCATTACAGGCACAGTTAGATTTAATCTTACAGTATAAAAATTTAGAATTTGAAGATAAAGATTTAAAACAACTTGCAATTAAATATATGGATTTATTAAAAGAACAAATATCTCTTGTAGAAGAAGATAAAGCTTGGAAGTTAGAAATTTATGATGGGCAGGAAGTCCAAGTACCGACTTATGAAGATTTACAAAATACAGTTAAAAGGTACGAAACAATAATAAAACTGAAAGAAAAAGGACTACAAATAGAAGATGAGCAAATTGAGGTTTTAAAAGAAAATAAAGAATACCTAGAAAATCAAATAAAGGCGTTAGATGAAGGCAGAGATCCATTTAAAGAAGAATTTGAAACGTCAGTAGGATAAAAGAATTAAGGGCGAAGTAATTTTGCTCTTTTTTATTTTACAATAACAATATGGCAAATATGATGACTGATTTAGGAAGGGAAACATATCAAGTAAAAAGTGGTACATCTAGTTTTGAAACATCTGGTGAGACAGAAAAAAATGAAAAGGGTCAGGTTTGGCATTATAGATTGAAACTAAAAGACTCGATAAGTGCAAAAATAGTTGAGAATGTTAAAATTATAAGTTTATATACGACTTTAATTTTTCTTGTTATTTTTGTGATTTTAAGAAGACAATATAAAAAATTATAGATAAGATTTATTTTAAAAACTCCTTATATTAAATATAATTGTGATATAGGGAGTTTTTGTTGCGTTATAATAAATAATATAAATAATAAACAATATCAGGGGGGAAATATATGAGTAATTTAAATTTATGGGAGAGTCTTAATAAATTAAAGGAAACATGCAAGTGGGTTGATTTAAGCCATGAGGTTAGTCCAGAAACACCACATTGGTTTGGTTTTCCGTCTGTAAAATCTTCTGTACTTTATGATTTTGAAAA
>CAMEPL010000118.1 GCA_945931665.1 uncultured Clostridium sp.
ATGTTCAAGGGGTATTACCTTCTTATACTAAACTAGGTATGGCATCATTATTGCCTAATAAGACTATAGAAATTAACAATAAATATGATGTATTAGTTAATGGTATAAATAGTAATGGAACTGATAATAGAGATAAGATATTAAAATTAGAAAATCCTAAATCATTAGCAATAACTTATGATAAAGTAATGGATATGAAAGATGCTGAAATTAGAAAAGCATTTGCAGGCTTAGAAGTTGTTTATATCTATCATAATGCAATTGATGCTAGAGGAGACCATAGTAGTACTGAAAGAGAAGTATTTGAAGCAACAGAACTTACATTTAAAGAAATATTAACTTTAGTTAATAAACTAGTTAATAGAGTTAGCGCATCAAGTATTATTATTACTGCAGATCATGGATATCTTTATAAGAGAAGTGAGATGGAAGAAAGTGATAAGTTATCTAGTGTAAAAATTGATGATAGCGAAGAGAGTAGAAGATTTATATTAACTTCTAATAATGAAGATATTGAAGGAACAATATCATTTAATATGGATTACTTATTAGGTGCAGATAGTAATAAATATGTTATTACCCCAAAGGGAGCATCTAGATTTAAAGTTCAAGGCTCAGGCGCTAATTATGTTCATGGTGGAGCAATGCCACAGGAAATAGTTGTTCCAGTTATAAGATTTAAAAATGATAGAAGTACATCGTCTGTAAATGATATAAGAAAAGTTAAGATATCTTTAACTAGTATGAATAGAAAGATAACTAATATAATAACTTATTTAGAATTCTTCCAAGATGAAAAGATTCAAGATAAGGTAATTTCTAAGAGAGTGAAATGCTACTTTGAAGATGAATTTGGAAATAGAATTTCTAATGAAAATATTATTATTGGAGATTCAAGGTCAGAAAATCCATTAGATAGAAATTATAGAGAAAAGTTTGTATTAAAGAGTATGGCTTATGATAAAACTAAGCAGTATTTCTTAGTAATACAAGATGATGAAGATGTAAATGGTGATTATGAAAGAATACCATTTAATATCGATATAGCAATAGTAGATGAATTTGGATTTTAAAAATATAATTAATTAAGGAGAGAAAGTATGAGAGAGTTTAATAAAGATAATAAAAATTTAGATAATAGTATAGAAATCCTAGATACAAATAGCAATAATAGTTTAATTAATATACAAAGAGTAGAAGATATAAGTATAAAAAATTTAAAAAAAATAAATGGAATGTCGAGAGTAAATATGCTACTTCAACAATTACCATTATCTACAGCAATTTCACAAAATAATGCATTGAATGGAGCTTTTAAGGTGATTGTACCAGAAGGGGCTACGGGAACATTGATGAAGTATAAGAATGGTTTATTAGGAACTCCTATAATTGGTGAAAATAAAAAGATTGTTGCGCATGCTGGCCTAGAAGAAATAAAAAGTATATCACTAACGCCAGTTATGTTATTTTCAGCAATGTCAGTTATTACAGGACAATACTTCATGTCAAGGATTGATGAGAGTTTATCTAAGATAGAAAAAAATGTTAATGAAATAATTGAATTAATTTATGATGAAAAGGAATCAGATAATTTAGCAATATATAACTTTTTCAAATATGTAAATATCAATTTGCAAACTTTGATAGATAATAGAGAAATGAAAATTGCTACTTTAACTAATATACAGAATTATAATAATAAATTACATTCAAATATACTTTTTTATTCAAAAAGTATTAAAAGGTTAATAAAAGATCTTAAATTAGTTACAGAATCTAATTCATTAAGTGGTAAAAAATTAGAACGAGTTGAGGAGATTGATAATAAAATGGGCGAATTTGTAAATCAACAGCATTTATGTTATCAATTATTGTGTATTGGGAAAGTGTGTGAAATACAAATTGCTCAGTGTTATGACAATGAGTATTATAGTAATCTAATAGAGGATTTAACAGATATAGGAGAGTCAATAGGTAAAGATATTAATACATTAATAGAGAATGTTAGCTCGGCAATGTTAGAAGTTTTAACAAAGGCAAAGATGGCTGGAAAAAAATCAATAGATAAATATAAAGAAAATGAAAAGAAAAATAAAGATATTCAAAAGCAATTTGAAGTAAATTGTTCTAGTCTACTAGATAAATTTGAACAATTTAAATGTGAAATTGATAAGCAAAAAGAACTATATGTAATAAATGAAGAAGTTTATATTGATAATAAGGTGAGGTAATATGGATGAATTAAGTATGAAACTTAATCAGCATTTTGCTGGAAAAGTAGTTAGAAAAGATTTAACACAAAAGTTAAAGCAAGGTGCGAATGTACCTATATATGTACTTGAATATTTACTCGGAATGTATTGTGCTACTGATGATGAAGATAGTATTAATGCAGGAGTAGAAAGAGTTAAAAATATATTAGCAGATAACTTTGTTAGACCAGATGAAGCAGAAAAGATTAAATCTAAAATTAGAGAGATGAGTAGATATACTGTTATAGATAAGTTAACAGTTAAACTTAATGAAAAAAAGGATATATATGTAGCAGAGTTCTCTAATTTAGGTTTAAAAAATGTTGAAATAAGTTCAAAGTATGTTAAGGATTTTGAGAAACTTTTAGGTGGTGGAATATGGTGTATTGTAAAATTACAATATTACTATGAAGAAGGTGTACCGGATCAAAATCCATTTATTATAGAATCTGTAACTCCAATTCAAATGCCTAATATGGATATGGATGAATTAATAGAAGGAAGAAAGAAGTTCAGCAAGGATGAATGGATAGATATACTTATTAGAAGTATAGGTATGGAGCCAACACAATTAGAAAATAAGGTTAAGTGGCATATGTTACTTAGAATGGTGCCACTATGTGAAAATAATTATAATATGTGTGAACTAGGACCAAGAGGAACAGGTAAATCGCATTTATATAAAGAAATTTCACCAAACTCCATATTAGTTTCAGGCGGTCAAACAACTGTAGCAAATTTATTTTATAATATGTCTCAAAGAAAAATTGGACTTGTTGGAATGTGGGATACTGTAGCATTTGATGAAGTTGCAGGTATAACATTTAAGGATAAGGATGGAATACAAATAATGAAAGATTATATGGCATCTGGTTCTTTTGCAAGAGGTAAAGAAGAAAAAGCAGCATCGGCTTCAATGGTTTTTGTAGGAAATATAAATCAAAGTGTAGATGTACTTTTAAAAACATCGCACCTTTTTGAACCATTCCCAGAGGCTATGGCTTATGATAGTGCTTTCTTTGATAGAATGCATTACTATTTACCGGGGTGGGAAATACCTAAAATGAGACCAGAATTGATTACTAATAGTTTTGGATTTATTACAGATTATCTTGCAGAATATTTAAGAGAAATGAGAAAAACTACCTTTGGAGATGTTATTGATAAATTTTTTAGATTAGGTAATAACTTAAATCAAAGAGATGTTATTGCTGTAAGAAAAACAGCATCTGGTTTAATAAAATTACTTTATCCTCATGGAGAATATTCAAAAGGAGATATTGAAGAAATATTAAGATACGCTTTAGTTGGTCGTAGAAGAGTTAAAGAACAATTAAAGAAAATAGGGGGAATGGAATTCTATGATGTACATTTCTCTTATATAGATAATGAAACAATGGAAGAAGAATTTATATCAGTACCAGAGCAAGGTAGTGGTTCGCTAATACCAGAAGGTACTTCAAAAGCAGGACATGTTTATACTATTGGAGTAGGTGATTCTGGAATGATTGGTGTATATAAATTAGAAGTAGAAGTTGTTGGCGGAACAGGTAAGTTTGAAAAAACTGGACTTGGATATGATAGAGAGGCTAAGGAGAGTATAGAGACAGCATTTAGATACTTTAAGGCTAATAGTAGAAGTATTAGTGCTTCAATATCAACTACTAACAAAGACTATTTAATGCATATACAAGACGTTAATGGTGTTGGAATGACTTCAAGCTTATCATTAGCAGCAATAATAGCGATGTGTTCAGGCGCTTTAAATAAACCAGTACAAAGTCAATTAGCAGTATTAGGCTCTGTAAGCATAGGTGGAACAATAAATAAAGTAGAAGATTTGGCCAATACATTACAAGTATGTTTTGATGCAGGTGCAAAGAAAATTCTACTTCCAATGGTGAATGCAGCAGATATACCATTAGTACCACCAGAATTATTTGCTAAATTTCAAATAATGTTCTACAGCAGTGCAGAAGATGCTGTATTTAAAGCATTGGGAGTTCAATAAAAAGTAATAGTCTAAAATTAAAAAATATATTAATAATTATAGGGATGTAGTTAATACTATATCCCTATAATTATTTGAAAAAGGTATAAAATTTAAATAAAATATATTTAAAAAGGGTTAATTATAATTTATTTAATAGATATAAGGAGAAATTTATGAAAGAAAGAATAACAGTGCTTTTAGGAGCAGGTGCAATGATAGAAGCAACTGGAGTAAGCACAAAGTCATTAACAGAAAAGGTAATTTCTAAATGTAAAAAATATAAAATTAATCAAGAAAGTGAAAAATCAGTTGTAGACGTTATATGTGATAAGTTTTTATCTGTATATAATAAAGAGATATCAGCAGAAAGTGAAGCGAGTACAATAGAAAAAATAACAAGTATAATAAGTTTTGAAGATATATTTCATGTTTTAGAGTTACTACCTAATTATAAAAAGAATAAATATGGGTATAAAGGACATATATCTGCTTACACAATTTTCTCAGAGTTAAATAACGAATTTGAGAAATTAGATATGAAGAGTGTCTATTTGTCCGCTCAAGAGATAATAGATGTAATAAATGATGAAATATTCAACTATGATTGTGAGTTTAATAAGAAAGGTAAAGATTTTAAAAGGTTTTTTGATGAAATAAGTAGCGAAGGAAATTATAAATTTGATGTGTTTAATCTTAATTATGATACATGGATGGAACAAACATTGAAAGATTATAATGATGGATTTATTAAAATTCCAGAGGGTAATGGAAAAATGCAACGATTTGATATTAATGAATATTTAAAAGAGGATGATAGACATACAATATCTCATTTGCACGGGCAAATATGCTTTGAATATCCAGATTTTAAAGTTGATGAAGTTAATAGGTATGTATATAAAGAATCGCATAATACGTTATATAAATATAATAATTATAATGATGCGAAAGATTATAGATTAAGGTCAGCACATAGTGGGGATAGTACTCAATCAGGAGAAAATTTATTTAGAACTAATATTGTGACTGGATTAATGAAAACAGATAAGTTATTATGGAATCCATTAAATGTTTATCATAACAGATTTATGAATGCATTATTAAAAAATAAGAGATTAATTTTAATAGGATATGGTTTTTCGGATTTATATATTAATAGTTTATTATATCAATATAATGCTAAACATTTTGAAGATAGAAAGATGGTTATGATAGATTATGTGAGTGATGATGATTGGCAGCCAACAATAGAACATCCGTTTTATCCAAGTGACAAGGCTATATTCACTAATTTAATGCATAAGAGTGATCATTGGTATGAAAAATATATGTTTAAAGATAAAAAGAATATAATTATTTCGGAAGATAATATGGTATGCATATGTACTTCTGGATTCAATAGTGCTTTAAATTATATAGAGAAGATAAAAAACTTTTTAAAATAAGTTAATATGAAATAATAGTGTGCAAAAATAGTGGATTTATTATTGTAAGCATAAGATGACTGTGCAAATATATAATAAGACTATAAACATAGTATTAAACAAGTTATATCAATAAATTTAAGGTTGTTACACATATATACAAGTAAGCATAAGAGAGGGGCAAGTTATCAGCGATGAACTGTTTATACATTATGATATTAAGA
>CAMEPL010000119.1 GCA_945931665.1 uncultured Clostridium sp.
ATTGTGTTGTTGTATAAATCTTCTGGTTGAGCTTGTGTAAAGTTTGTAACAAAGATTATATCTGGATTGTATTTATAAATTTGTTCCATATTAACTGGTACTGCGTTGTCTTTTTTAATATCATCAGCTACGTTTTTAGCTCCTATAGCTTTTGCCCACCAGCTACCAAAGAATGAATTTCCTGATGTTGCGATTGAAGTTTCATCATATTTAAATAAGAAAAATACATTAGCTCTTTCATCATCTGGTATATCTTTTACTCTATCTTGAACCATTTTATAAACATCGTCGCTGTGTTTTTTAACTACATCTGCTTTAGCATCTTCTGGGAATATTTGACTTAATAAGTCTATCCAGTTGTTTAAAGTTTCTATAGTGTTGTATTCCCATTTATTAACTGATATTGCAACTGCATTAAATCCAGCTTCTTTTAATTTATCGCCTATTGCTGTATCTGATGCACTATAAAATACTACATCTGGTTTAAGTTTTAATAATTCTTCTGTATTTACTTCTCCATCTTTTATAAATCCAGTATCTGCTTTTAATACTTCTGGATATAATTCACCTAAAAGACCATTTTTAGCAGCTGCCATACTAGCTTCTGACATACCTACTATTTTATCTCCTGAATTAAAGAAAACTGTTAAAACTGATGGCAGTGGTAATATATCACACACTGCTATACGTTTAATATCTTTTGGAAGTGTTACTTCATTATCAGCTTGGTCAGTTATAGTTATTGTATCACTACTTTCTGAAGCTGATGAGCTCGAAGATGCGCTTTTATTTGAGCTTGAAGAGCTAGTTGAAGATGATGAGCACCCTCCAAACACTGGCACCATTGTTGCTATTAATAGTGCACATATTAATTTTTTGAATTTTTTCATTCGTAAATTCCCCTTTCCTATAAAGATTTATTAATTAAATTTGGTATTTCATCTCTATAAATTCGCCCTGAAAACCCCTCATGTGGCAAAGATATAAAGTTGGAATCAAGTGGACAAATTGGTCTATATAGAGGATCTGCTATAATAGTTTTTGAATTTTTTAAAGCTTCTTCTATATCGTCCTCATATGTTTTTAATTTATCTCCTTCTAAAAGAAGATTTTTGTCAGTTTCTAATGTCGAAATTACATTTACAGTTTTATTTTTTTCTGTCGAAATTGCATAAGCTAACGATTCCGACATAATACTCTCCCCAATAACTGTAATTTCAGGGTTTTTGTCTATTTTTCTATTTATATAAGATATTTTGTTTTCTTTTGTTATAACTACTTCTTTTAAATCTTTTACTATCTTTTTAGCAAAATCTTTTCCAAATGGCGTTCCAACTACATATGGAATATTAAATTTTTCATACATATATTTTGCAGCACCAAGTCCAGAATAAGATATCACCAAGTTTACATCAGCATTTCCTGCATTTTTTATATCGTCTAAACTACTTCCCATAGCCCATGTGCTTATTACTTCAAAGTCGTTTTCTTTTAGTAAATCTACAATAGATTCAACGCTCTTATTTATGGAGAAGTCCAGTGGAGTAGCCCCCAGTATGTTTACTCTACTCTTCTCTGCCCTACTTTCATTGTCGTTTCTCTTTAGAAACCTTTTGGCTAAGGCTTCAAATGATTTATATGCACCAGATATATATGAATGCATTCCCGTTGTATCAAATCCAAATGTAGGGATATTTGTTTCTTTTTCAATTATATTTGCAATCGCTTTAAAGTCTGTTCCTATCATAGTAGGTATTGGCGTACCTGCAAGTGCTATAAATTTTGGGTTTAATTCTTTTGCTGTGTAGATTATATCGTCTATAAATTTTTGATCATCTCCCATTATCGCCTCCATCTCAGATATTCCCGAAATGTATACCATACTGTCGAAATCATACCATCTAGGTTCGTCGTGAGTGTTATATGTCGAATTACATCCTGAAGCATCGTGCATTACACAAAGTCCCCCAAGTTCATATAATGCTGAGCATACTCCAAATGTATCTGCAGAGTAAATCGATATTCTACTTGCAATTTGTTTCATAATTTTCACACCCCAATCCCTTAAATTGTATTAATTTCTTCATATCTTTTTCGTTTAAAAAGGCATCTACCATAAGATCACATAATTTCACTATGGCATCAAAGCCATACATTCCACCACCTTCGACCATATTTACAAAATTATTTGAACCTGTAAAATAAGCTGCTTTTTGCCCTAAGGCTAATATTTTTTCATCATTATGTCTATCTACAAAGCGCATCTTTACATGTACTGTTGGGTAGATTTTTATATTTGGATAATTTTCTTTAATATATTTAAAATCATCTTCTTCCTCACTTATAAAACTGTCTGCATATATAGAAACTACATTAAATCCATTTTCCAAAAGCAGTCTTGCAAGGCTAAGAGGTCTAATTGTAAGCGTGTAGTCTATTGATATAGGTGTATCTTTTATAACTTCTTTTGCATTTTTTAAAGCTTTTTTCGCTTTGTTTTTATTTTCTGTAAAATCTACTTTATCTATTTTTAAAGTTTCACAAAGTTCATCTAGATTTTTTTCTATTTCGTCAAATCCATAACTAAGTGGCAGATAAAGATGTTTTTGATTTAGCTTTTCTTCTAAATATCTTCCAGCCTCTATTGCTGCAGGATTGTAAGTTATATTTAAAAATGATTTGCCCATATCTTTGTATTCTTTATAAGTTTTTGTTCTCGGAACTTCTCTAAGAGTAAATCCATTCTCTTTTATAATCTTTACAAGTTCGCTATCATCATCTGTCTCAAGGTTATTTCCAATTATATTTATACTTTTATTGTCTAAATCACATTTATCAAGCAGACTGTATAATTGTCTTCTCATAAGTTGATCTGGTGTCAGTCCGCTCTTTCTCATAATAGGATTCATATAACAATCTGTAAATTCAACATCTGGATATTTTTCTCTTAGTCTCTTATATACTAAATTCAAATCACATCCTATAAAGTGGTGGATGCAGCTAGTATATACGAGCACTGCTTTCGGAGTGTATGGAAGTTTTGAAAGTATTTCGCCCATTCCCTCTACTATTAAATCTTCCGTATCTCCTTCTAATATATTATTTTCTCTCACTATTATATTTGAAAATCTGTCTATAGAATTCATCTCAGCAGCTGTAAGCACTACTCCACGAAGACAACTTTGAGCACATACAAATACTTCATGTGATTCTGGAATTAACATCCCCGTATGTGCTATATTCCAAGTACCTCTAGCTGAACATGAAAACTCAAGTTTTGAATCAAATGGTGACGGAAACTTCGCGTCTTTTGCTAAAACACATGCGTCTTTTTCATCTTTTAAAGTTTTCTTTTCTACACGTTTTAACATTTAGCTTCCTCCTTTATTTCATATCCACATGCTTTAAGGACATTTTCTGCAAGTATTTCATATTCTTTTGCCATTTTGCTTTCTGGAAATGCTTCTAACACTGTTTTTTTATTTTCTTCTGCTACAACTACGATTTCGTCTCTATCTAGTGTTCCGACTAATTTTGAATCTATATTTTGTATAAATTCATCTACTTTTTCTTCTTCATTTTTGACATTTCTTTTATTTAAAATAACTCCGCCTAAGCTTGCGTATCCCCTGTCTTTAAAGTTATCTATTGCTGTTGCAATATTGGCTGCAGCATGTATCGACATATATTCGCCTGATGTTATTATAAATATCTTGTCGGCGTATCCAGATCTCATAGGCATTGAAAAACCACCACAAACTACATCCCCAAGTACATCATAAAAAACTACATCTGGTTTATAAGTTTCGTATGCACCTTTTTGTTCTAATTTTTCAAGTGCTGTTATTATACCTCTTCCTGCACAACCCATCCCAGGAGTAGGGCCACCTGCTTCAACACACAAAATACCATTATAACCTTCTACTACCATTTCATCTAACTCAAAGTCGTCCTTTTTTTCACGAACTAAATCTAAAACTGTATTTATTTCAGTTCCTTCGTGCAAATTTGTTGTCGAGTCTGCCTTTGGGTCGCACCCTATTTGCATAACTTTTAATCCCCTTTTAGATAATGCCACCGATAAATTTGAAATTGTTGTAGATTTACCTATTCCACCTTTACCGTAAACTGCTATCTTTATCATATTTAACGCCCCCTTAAAACTTTTTAAATATATTATTTCGCTTTTATATCGTTTTTAAATTCAACTTGAGAGTATATCGCTTTTACACTTACACCTGGTAAGAAATTAAGTTGAGATACTAAAGTCTGTATTATATACTCTGGTGCATCTAAAGTTACATTTATAATCGATATACCCCTATCTTCATACGGCATCCCCATTCTGCCTATTATATATTTTTTATTTTTTGACAGTAATTTATTTATCTTTTCTGAAACATCGGAGTGATCTGTTATTATAGATACAACTGCAACCTTTCTCTCTGTAGAAATTTCATCTCTATCAAGAAGAGTATCTAAATCACTATTTTTTGTTATTTTTAGTGGTATAACATCTTTTAATATATTGCTAGGCGTCTCTATCTCACCTATTACTGCCTTTACTCCAAATGCCCTTTCTATATTCTTTTCTGTTATTACTTCTCTTGTCTCACCAAATAAATATTTTCCACTTTTACTAAGTAAAAATGATTTATTTGCTCTTTGTAAAGCATGTGTTGGATAATGTGTATTAAAAATACAACTTATACCTTGGTTCGAGAGCTTCGTCATTGTATCTAATATAAGAAGTTGATTTTTAAAGTCTAGATTTGACTCTGGTTCATCAAGTATAAGTATCTTTGGCTCTGATACTAGTGCCCTTGCGATTAACACCATTTGGAGTTCACCGCCGCTTATTTGTGAACATTTTTTATGAGCAAATTTAGTCAGATTCATATCCTCCATTACTTTATGTACAATTTCCAAGTCTTCTTCTTTTGGAAGTGACAACATACTAAAATGACTGCTTCTTCCAAGCAAGACCATCTCCTCGACAGTATAAGCTGCTACTGTCGACTTTGCTTGTGGAACATATGCTATATCTTTCCACAACTTTTTATGAGAGATGCTTCTTATGTCTTCTCCATCTAATGTGGATTTGCCGCTGTTCCACTTTAAAAATCCCATTATACATCTAAGTAAAGTCGTCTTTCCTGCTCCATTAGGTCCAAGTATTGCAACTAAGTCCCCTGGCTCTACTGAAAAGTTTATATTTTCTAATAAGTTATCTTTAGAATGTTTATATGAAAAACATCCATTCTCAACTGAAAGTATCATAGTTGCCAACCTCCACTTCTTCTCATAAGAGTTATAAAAAACGGTGCCCCGACTATTGCTGTAAGTATTGAAATTGGTATTTCAGTTGCGACTAAACTTCTTGCAATCGTGTCTACTATAACCATAAATACTGCCCCAATACTGATTGATGCAGGTACTAAAGAAAGGTGATTATTTCCAAACTTCATCCTACACATATGAGGGATTATAAGACCTACCCATCCTACTTGCCCACACATAGACACACAAGAGCCTGTAACCATAG
>CAMEPL010000120.1 GCA_945931665.1 uncultured Clostridium sp.
CAATCTATTTTTTCCGCCAATTCTTTACTATTTCCACTTTCAAATATAGCTCCATTAACTTTATCTTCTATATTTTCTTGTATAGCTCCCATTTTACTTCCTATTACTGGAGTCCCTAATGCAAATGATTCAGTTACTGTTAATCCAAAAGCCTCATGCCATATTGATGGTAATACTGTACATTTAGCTTTTGCTATCTCACTATGTAAATCTTGCCCTGATTTAAACCCTAAGAAACTTACATTCTTTATTTTATTTTCCTTTATAAATACTTTTAACCTTTCCTCTTCTGGACCTATGCCAACTATATTTACATTTATATCAGATTTGATATACTTTAAAGCTTCCATCAATACAAACAAACCTTTTTCATTTGATAGTCTACCATAATATAAAAGAGTATTTTCTTTCTTTATCTTCGATAAATCAATATTATGATTAACTGTTAAAAAGTTAGGTAAACTTTTTATCTTATTACCATCAATACCAGACTTTATTAATTCATTTGCAACAAAGTTACTTGGTGTAATTATCTTGTCCACTAAATCATATGATCCCTTAAATCTATGATAATAAGCCTCTATAGTCATTAATAAACTGTTAACTAAGGAATCCTTATGACACTTAGTTTTTAAACAATTAATATACTTTCCACCATAACACTTTCTACAAACACCATTGTTATATAATTTATAGTTTGGACATACAATCTTATAATCATGTGATACATAAACCATTGGAATATTATATTTCTTTAATGCATGTATAACTGATGGTGTTAATTGATGATATATTAAATTAATATGTGCTACATCTGGTTTAGTGTCTTCTATCAATCTACAAATATTAACATATGCCTCTCTTGAATTTATTAATTTTAATCCATTTGTTATTTTTTTTATTCCACCCTGTGTATAATCTATATTTTTCACAAAGTATTCACTATATTTAGATGGAAAGTTTTTTTCACTCTTCATACTGAACATTACTATTTCATGTCCATTTTTCTCTAACATATCCTTTAATGCAAATAAATATGTTTCACTTCCACCCCGTATATAATTATACTTATCTATCATTAATATCTTCATATAGCCTCCTGCTTTCTCTTCTTTAATAAATTTATTAAATCTAAAATAACAAATTTATATAATAACAATATAACTGTTAAAGATATAAAACTTAATAATATTGATTTTATATTTGTAGAATTAAAACTTGAATATACTGCTAAAACAACTAGTGTGCTTACACTTATATATAATCTCTTTAGATTATAATCTACATAATAAAATCTTTGTGATATTACTGTTCTAACGATAAAGAAAATCATATATGATATTCCTGTTGAAATAGCTGCTCCTTTTGCACCTAATACAGGAACTAAAATCATGTTTCCTATAATATTTGCTACCGCTGCTATTAGTGATGTTATTATATGATACCTAGTCTTTTTCTTGAAATTTATGCCAATCACCGTAGTTTCTGATATTGTGTACATTATTGGCATCAATGCTAAAACCGGAAATATGAAAATAGCATCCCTATATTTACTCCCTAATAAAATTACTATAATATCTTTAAATGTTATTATTCCTACTCCTATTAGTAACATAAGCATTGATACTATGGAATTTACTTTGCTAAAGAATTCTGTATTTTCTGGGCTTTCTTTATACTTTTCATTAGCTACAGGCACCCAAAATGTTATAAAGGATTCCTGAACAGAATTTATTATCGCAACAATGGTAAATGCTGATGAATAAATTCCTAACTCTAAATATCCATTATATGCACTTACAAAAAACTTATCTGTTGATTGTAATATCCATGTAATTGACATTGAGAGAATTAATGGCATTCCAAATTTAATCATTTCTCTCATTGGAGTTTTTATTTCTCCCCTATTTGAGAAACTAAACCATTGCTTTCTTTCTATTATTACAGCTAAAACCGCAACTACTACATTTGATAAAACAGCTGCAAATACAAGAGTTCTGTAATCTTGTTTAAAATATTTAAAAGTTGCTACTATAAATAATATATATGAAACCCTTCCCAAAACTTGCAAAAACGAATAACTCTTACCTTTTTGCTGCATTCTTACTACTAATACTGAAAATTTATTTATTATATTGAATGTGTTATGTATTATTATTACAAATATTAATAATATAGAACATTGTCCTATTATCATTTTAGATAATGGCTTATAGAAAATTACTAATATTAATGACAATATAATATTTACTATCATAGATAACTTTACTACCCTTACTAGTAATTTTCCCCTTACCTCTTCATCCTCTTCATAAAAAAATCTTATATAAGATTGATCTAATCCCAACATTAGGATAAATAAAAATAAACTTGTTAATGTATTAAACATAGAGAATTTTCCAAATTCCTCTGGAAGTATCAATCTTGTTATTATTGGAGAAGATATAAATCCGGTTATTAGTACAATTAAGTTTCCTATCCCAAATTCAATAAACTTTTTAAACAATTTATTATTCAATTATGTGCACCTCTTATATTGTTATATTACGCAATACTTCTATTTCTATAATAATCAATTAGAATCAATTTTCTTTGAAACTAATGAATTTAATACTTCTCTCGTTTTAATCGCTACATCATCCCAATTATATTTTTTTAATATAAAGTCCTTTGATGCTGCTTTGTAATTATTAACCAATTCCTTATTTGAGATTAAAGTTTTTAATTGTTTTTCTAAATCTGAAGTATCCTTACTTTTAAAATACATAGCATTTTTTTCTACTACTTCTAAATTTTCCTCTATATCACTTACTAAACAAGCCTGCCCATAAGCCATTGCTTCTAATAAGCTTATTGGTAAACCTTCTATTTCTGATGGTAATACATATAAATAGGCATTAGTAAATAACTCATCTACTAAATCACCAGTTACAAATCCTGTAAATATTATATTAGGATTATCTTTTGCCTTCTCTTTAAGCTCATTTACATAATCATCACTATGACTACTGCCACCAGCAATTACAAGTTTTTTAGATGTTTCTAAATTTTTAAAAGCATCAATTAAATAATGAGCCCCCTTTTCTGGTACTAACCTTGCTAAAAATAATATGTATTGATCTTTTTCTAACTTAAATTTCTCTTTTATTTTATTTGGTACTAAATTTTTCTTTTCGTCTATTCCATTAGGTATATATATTATATCTGTATTCTTATATTTCTCATTGTAATATTTAACCATACTTTTCGAAACACTTATTGTTTTATGTGGGAATTTAATACTAGCTATTTCCCCTAGCTTTAATGCTAACCTTCCAGCTATACCCCACTTTTCTCTTTTCCAATCTAATCCATGAGATGTAACAACAACCTTTTTACCGAAAATTCTTGGAATAAACGACAATAATGATGGTCCTAATGCATGATAATGTATAATATCACTCTTTGATTTAATAGCATCTATAGTTGCTAAAAATGTATATGTTATAGCATCTAAATGTTTTGTATTTATTGAAGGTATATATTTTATATTTATTCCCTTATATTTATCATATTTTTCCTCGCAATAGCTTTCTCTACAATATACAGTTACATTTTCTCCATAGCAAGCTAATCTACTAGCAATCTCCTCAACATGAATTTCTACACCTCCAGCTCTTGAAGGAATTCCCTTTTGTCCTATTATAGCTAATTTCATTTTATCCTCCATATCATAATACGAATCTGTTAAGTTATATGAATATTACGCTTCTCAACCTTATGAAATACAATAAGTTACCGGCTCCGCTAGATATAGCTTTGCTAAAAATTCTTGATTTTCAACAGCTTAACAGATTCCATAATACTATTTATATTGCCATTATCACACAAAGCAATGTTGCTATTGGTGACATAAAGCTTGTCTCTCCAGTACTTAATACTAATAAGTAGAGTAATATGCTCAATTGTTGAAAATATTTGTATTTATCCTTATTTATACATATATTTTTATATATCATAATTAATATAACAACTACTGATATTAATCCAATAAATCCAAACTGTCCTAATATAGCTGGCCAATATGTATCACCTACAAACATATAAAAGTCTGGTTGTAATCCCCAAGTATTACTTAAATCATATTTATAATATAATGGAGAATAATGAACACCAGAATTCCAAGTTGCAAATGTAGCAAATCCTCCCCCTATTGGAAAATGATCCATTGCAACTTCAAAAGATTTCACCATTAATCTAGGTCTTGCCCAATCTATATTAGATAAATATCTAAGTATTTGGTTTCCTCCTACTACAGCAGCTGCTGTTCCTACTCCAATAATAGATTTTGTATTTAGTCTAAAATCTTTAATTATTATTAATATGTATAAAAATAAGTAAATTGCTATAAACATTATTGCCTTACTACGCAATGTAGAACAAACAACAATAGATATTGCTATAATGAAATATATATTTTTCTTATAACTCTTAATGAAAAATGTTAATAATACCATTACACTTATTGCAAATGTTGCCAAATATGTAGGTTCTGTAAATAAAAGCATTTGACTTGGTAACCCAAACCTTATATCCTTTGTTGGAAATATATTTAAAATATAATTCATAAAAATCATTATAAAACTTAATACACTAATTGCCCTTAAAGTATTATTTATTGTCTTGCTATATTTCTCAAAGGATATATTATTAAAAATTATTTTAACCGATACATAACTTACAAAACCTTTAAAGACTAATAGTATATCTGATACTACAGCTGGTATTACCTGATATTTATATATTATATTGCCAGCTATTCCTACAACAAACATAATAATCATGCAAAATAAAATTATTAAATTATTTTGTACTAAATTCTCATTATTCTCAATTAACTCTCTTCTATCTTTAAATGCTCTATATAGAGCAAGTATAAATAGTAATACAAATAATCCTTCATCAAAAGATTTTAAAATAGTAATATATTGTTCTAATACATTTTGAAATAATAATATTAAAAATAGTGAAAATGTTAAAATAAATCCCTTAAGACTTAATTCTCTTTTCATATTATCTCTCCTTATTGCTCAGTTATAATTTTAACTTGCATTCTTATCTCCAAATAATACAAATATAGTTTTAAAAATTAATTTAATATCTACGAAAAGATTTCTTTCCTCAACGTATCTAATATCAAGTTTCATCCAATCCTCAAAATCAATATTATTTCTTCCACTAACCTGCCAATAACAAGTAAGTCCTGGCTTAACTTCTAATCTTCTATGCATCCAATCCTCAAATTGAGCTACTTCCTTAGGTAAACTTGGTCTAGGTCCAACAAGACTCATATCTCCCTTAAGAACATTCCAAAGCTGTGGTAATTCATCAAGAGAAGTTTTTCTAATAAACTTACCAACCTTAGTAACTCTAGGATCATCCTTCATTTTAAACATAGGTCCAGACATTTCATTTTGAGCTGCTAACTTTTCCTTAAGCTCTTCAGCATTAACTACCATAGATCTGAACTTATACATATCAAATTCT
>CAMEPL010000121.1 GCA_945931665.1 uncultured Clostridium sp.
GTATTAAAACAGTTTGGAGCTTTAACATGTAATAGTGTATATAAAAATAGTAAAACTATAAGTGGTTCTGGTGCAAAATATGCTACAATAAGAGCTTATGTAAATGGAAGACAAATAGGAAAACAAACTACAGTAAATTCCTACGGAAAGTACAAAATCTCTATTCCAAAACAAAAGAAAAATACTGTAATAACTATACAAATGTCTAAATCAGGATATGTTTCTAAGAGTATTAAAAGAACTGTAAAATAAGTAAAAGGGTATCTTAAATAGAGATACCCTTTTACTTATTTTATTAATTTTATAAAATGATTTTTATTTTATAACTAAATTACATATTTAATAAAGCTATTAGGAAAAACTCCTTTTATTTCTCTTATAAAGAAATCTTTCATATATGCTAGTTCTTCTTTAGAATAATAGTATAGGGCTCAAGTGGTACAGGGTCAGATGTTGCAGCTCCTTCAAATATAGTTACAGATGGTAGTCTTTCATCTATGTATTCTTTAGCTTTTTTTAGAATATCATCTAGATTGACAAATACTCTTATATAAGGCTTATCGCCTAATTGAGTATTTAAATAGCAATACTCACATCTACCCATACATCCACTTACTAAAGGCAATTGATAGTTTGCAGATGGTTTACATGTTTGGAATTTTAAACTTTTACGCTTACCTACAACTAATGTTTCTTTGCCGGACCTATATTGTTCATACAAATTATCTCCAGGAATATTGCTCTTAATTCTATTAGAATTTGCATTTATAATTTCAATTTTGGGATTATCTTTTACTTTGTTATATATATTTTGGCCCATATCAGTATCCAAGGAGTCCTTTTCAAATATAACTCTTTTAGGAATAAACATTGTATCACCTCTTAATACATTTTTAGTTTATTGTTTGTTTATTTAGCTTTTACATACAGATTTATATTTATTTATGGTACTTATTAGGATATGGGGCAAATGGTATTTTATTTGCCATACTTGGAGCAATGATGTTAAGTAATTTGTATCAAGGTAAGGAAGATAAGGATATGAGGCTATTTAAAGTAGATAGATTTGATAGTTAAATATATATAACTACATCATACTAAAAAGATATAGGACTTAGTATTATAAATTACTAACTATCCTATATCTTTTTAATATGTCCATTTAATATATTCAAAAATATATATATTTTGAATTTGTTTTAAATTATAACTCCTTAGGCACTATAACCCCAAGTCTTTTAGAGTTTCTAATAGCTTCTTCTGTATTTATTTTTATATCAAATAGAGTTTGATTATAATCTAAGGTAATTTCTTCTTTTGCTGTTGGACTTGGAATCTCTTTGTTTAAACATATATATTTGTATATTTCAGCTTCTAAAGCCTCTTTAATTAAAGCATAGCAGCTATCTAGATTGTCGTCGTAAACTGTAACTTCGTCAAAATCATATATTCTAATTTCATAGTCATCACAGCTGTGATTTATTATTATTGCTGGAAACTCATAATTTTCTTTATACATAATACCCCTCCTGAATACATTTTCTAATTTTATTATGGCAGTTTTATATATTTTTTGTCAAATTTTAATGTAATATGAGTCATTATTTTTAGTTTTGAATAGAATATAGTAAATGGGGTGATATTTATGGATTTGAGTCAATATACTCAATATATGGTTCCATTGGTTATTGGTTTTTGTATGTGTATAGGCTATGTAATAAAAAAGAGCTTAGATTTTATCCCCAACAAGTATATTCCTTTGATTGTACTTATTGTTGGGATAGGTTTAAATATATTGCTAAGTAAAAAGGTTACAACAGAAATCGTAATCGCAGGAGCATTAAGTGGGCTGGCGAGCATTGGTACGCACCAAACATGTAAATGTTTGAATAATCGTAGAGAAAACTACGGAGATATGACAGATGAGGAAAAAAAGAAACAACAAAAACAACTTGATAAAGACAGTGATGAATGACTAAAGAAGTAATAAATAACGAAAAATCTTTATTTTTTAAATAAAGATTTTTTTGTTATAGTTGTAAAATATCAATAATATGGATAAAATTTAAATATATTTAATCAATATGAAAATTATGCTTGAAAGGACAGGGAATATAATGAATTTTAAAATTTGTTTAGCAGTAATTATAACATTATTACTTGTAGTAGTAATTGCAGCAATTTTTACAGGAAACTTTTTTTATAATTTGGCTATAAATCCGAATTCATCTAAAAAAATGATTTTCAGCAACGATGGACTGAGTCATCACGAACTTACACCAGAAGAAGAATGGCTTGAAAAATCATCTAAATTTGAAGAAGTATTTACGACTTCATTTGACAATCTTAAACTACACGGTTACCAAGTATTAAACAAGGATACACATAAATGGGCTGTAACTGTGCATGGATATATGACAGATGCATTTAGCCTTAGTACAAAAGCGCTTCACTATTATAAAGAAGGATACAATATTTTGGCGATGGACTTGAGAGGCCATGGAAAAAGCAAGGGTAACTATATAGGAATGGGATATCACGACGCAAAAGATCTTATAGAGTGGCTTGAATATATAGTATCTAAAGATGAAGAAGCTGAGATATTAATCCATGGTGTATCTATGGGAGCTGCCACAGTTATGATAGCCTCTTCTTTAGATAATCTGCCTTCAAATGTAAAAGTAATAATAGAAGATAGTGGTTATACAACAGCTCTAGAACAATTTAAGTATCAATTAAAGAAATTATTTAATATGCCGTCATTTCCAATATTAAATATAGCAAATTTAATGGTAAAAATAAAATCAGGATACTTTTTAAAGGATGCTTCACCGATAGAATCAGTCAAAGAATCTAAAGTTCCAATTATATTTATACATGGAGATGATGATAAATTTGTCCCATTTTATATGCTAGATGATCTTTATGAAGCTTGCACAAGTGAAAAAAAGAAAGTAGTTATAAAAGGTGCAAGTCATGCACATGCTGAAGATGAAAATCCTGAGAAGTATTGGAAGGAAGTTGATGGATTTATAAATAAATATATGTAAAGCCTAAATTTATAAATTATGTTCACAATAAAATGATAATTTAGATTAAATAAATTAAGAAAGGGGTTAAAATATGAAAATTTACACTAAAAGTGGTGATAAGGGCACAACTTCACTAATAGGTGGAAATAGAATTGAAAAAGACAATATAAGAGTCGAAGCTTATGGAACAATAGACGAATTAAACTCTTATATAGGACTTTGTTATCATTATTTAAAAGAAAGTGAAGATAAAGAAATTTTAAGAAAGATACAATTAAAATTATTTGATGTCGGAGCAGAACTTGCCTCTTTAAACTATAAAAGATTAAAAAATATTATAAAAGAGCAAGATGTAGAAGATTTAGAACAATTAATAGATTACTATACATCAAAAATAGAAAAAATAAACGAGTTTATAATACCGGGAACATCTATATGTTCGGCTAATTTACATATTGCGAGAACAATCTGCAGAAGGACTGAGAGAAAGATAACTACTTTGTCAAAAGAAGATGAAATAAATCCAATTCTTTTGAAATATGTAAACAGATTGTCAGATTTTTTATATATACTTGCTAGATATAGCGAAGATGAGATAATACCAGTTAAATTTTAGTTTATAAAATAAAGCATAAGGAAACTCCAAAGTAATTTACTTTGGAGTTTTTGTATTTAGCTTCCTATTTAATAAAGATACTTTGAGTGTTGAGGAAAGTACATTGTAGCTTAATATGTCTTCTTTTGTCATTAAAAAATTATCTTCTCTGCACGCTCTTATAAATGTTTTAGTAGAATATATATTTTGAGCTAATAATTTAAGTGATGGTTGCTCTTTAAACAACATTAAATTTACTGCCATCATAACTATATAGACTTTAAGAGATAAATAGAAAAAGTAGCGTTTGAATCTACTGTATTCGCCTGATTCTTGTAAAAATAGACGAATAAGGGCATAAGCCTTCATATAATCATTTTGAGTTTGTAGAGATATATTTCTAACTATGCTTGTCTTTCTAATTCGATAATAGTAAAGAGCATCGTTTATAACAGCTATTGTATCTGCCTTATACATCAACTCTGACATAACAGCGAAATCTTCAAATTTCATATTTGGAAATGTACTATGGTTTTCAAATATCTCTCTTTTCCATAATTTATTCCATAAATAAGAATGGATTAAGTTGTCGGGAATTAATCCTTTTAATATTTCATATTTATTAAATACCCCTTTTCTAAACTTGTAAAGTACAGGTTTAGCTAGATTTATTTGTTCATAATATCTGTAGAAATTGCATATAACAATATCACTTCTAGTATCTATAGCAGCGTCATATAGTCTGCTTAAGTAGTTTCCCCTTACAAAATCGTCGCTATCTAAAAATGCTAGATAGTCACCCTTGGCATGTTTTAACGCAGTATTACGAGTTATTGCAACACCGCTATTTATTTGATCTATTACCTTGATTTTCGAAGATTTCTTTTCATATTCCCTTAAAATCTCAATTGAGTTATCACTAGAACCGTCGTTTACACATATAACCTCATAAGCTTCAAAGTCTTGATTTAATATAGAATCTAGACAACGAGGTAAATATTCTGATGTATTGTAAACTGGAATAATGACACTAATTTTTGGATTTATAGTATTCATAAGTCACCGCCTTAATAATAATTTTAATAAGTGTAATACCAAACCTTTTAATAATTAGAGTATAGCATACAACCCCTATATCTAATCTTACAGTTTTATTACAAATAAGTAATAAAATTGACAGTTTTACTGACATAGTAGCGAATAAGTATATTATAACTAAACTTAAATTTTAAATATATAGCATTTAAAATTGTTATAAGCTAATATTAATAATATAACTTAAATTTAAAAAATTAAAGGGGTGTATTTATGTTTATTAAGGGTGACTTTAATGAAGCAGAAGTATTTACAGACAACATCGATAACGAGACAATAGCTCAAATAAAACAGCTTCTAGACCAAGAATTTGTTAAAAACTCAAATATAAGAGTAATGCCCGATTGTCATAAAGGCGCTGGATGCGTTATTGGTACTACAATGACTATAAAAGATAAAATAGTACCTAATTTAGTTGGAGTTGATATTGGGTGTGGGGTTTTATGTGTTGAACTTGGAAATATAGACTTAGACTTAAATAAAATCGATTATTTTATAAAAAATAAAATACCTCATGGGTTTAATATAAATAATAAAGCAGTTGTAGATTATTTAGAAGATATATTAAAAATACGCTGTATAGATAGTATTCAAAAAAGGCCAGAGGAATTCAACAGGGCATTAGGTTCGCTTGGAGGCGGAAATCACTTTATCGAGATAGATAAAGACGATTGTGGCAATAAATAT
>CAMEPL010000122.1 GCA_945931665.1 uncultured Clostridium sp.
GAGTTAGCTGATGATATTAAAAAATACAACACAGTACCAATTAATATCGAACAAATTTATCAATACCATCCAGATATAAGCTTTGTTACAAACTTTACACAAGCTCAACCAGAAGATTTATACAACAACACAATAGGAAGTAACGATTGGAGCAAAGTAAAAGCAGTAGAAGATAAAAAAGTCTACAAAATGCCTTTAGGAATGTATAGAAGTTATACTCCTGGAGCAGACACTCCAATGACATTATTATGGTTAGCAAAAACTATATATCCAGATAAATTTGAAGATATAGATATGACTAAAGAAGTTAAAGATTATTATAAAGAAGTATTTGGTGTTGATTTAACTGATAAACAAGTTGAATCAATATTTGCACCGACATCAGATGCAGCACAAGGATTCTAAAATAAGGAAGCTTAGCATTAAATAAATACTTTTATAAAGCAGAATTCTTATATAAATTAATGGAATTTTTAACTATGTAAAGTATTTATTAGCTATTTAAGTAAAACTCATATAAAAAGGGGCTAATACAGAATAAAAAATCTATTTTGTATTAGCCTTTTTTCATTGTAAGGAAATAATTCTATATAAAAACACAATTTTATTTTTATAAAATAAACAATATGTTAAAATAGATGTACTCAGTAATAACATATTATAATATCATTACTATATATAAGGAGGATTTTATGACTAATATAAAAAAATTACTACAAATACTAATTCCAGGTATTATACTGGCTATAATAGTTTATGCACTTTTTTTATTTTTTGGAGGAACCATACTATATTTACTTGGATTGAAGTACAATAATTTATTATCCCTAGCAAAGTTCTTTGGGATATTTTTAATTTTGAGTATGATTCTAGACTTTATAGTTGTATGTTTTTTAAAGGTTTTGAAAGAGCTAAGAGGACTTACAGATACCCAATATAATTTATTATATTTGACTTTAGATATACCTTTAAATATGATTATAATTGGCATATCAGAAACACTTATCAAAGGTGTCTCGTGCTCAATGTTAACTGCATTTATATTTTCTATAATATCTTATTTATTTGGTATATTTTTAGAGAAGAAATCAAAATAATAAGGCTTAGACAAAATGTTTTGTCTAAGCCTTATTTTAAGCAATTATTTTATTGCTGCTCTTTGTCTTTGTTTGTTGTATTGTAGTCTTTCGTGTTCTTTTAAGTATTTCTTTCTAAGTCTTATAGAATCTGGAGTGATTTCTACTAATTCATCATCATCTATAAATTCTAGAGCTTCTTCAAGAGTGAATGTTCTAGCTGGGTTTAATTTTATAGCGTCGTCACTTCCTGAAGCACGAACGTTTGTAAGTTTTTTGTTTTTACATGGGTTAACTACCATATCTTCACGTCTTGAGTTCATTCCGATTATCATACCTTCGTAAACATCAACACCTGGTTCAACGAACATTTGAGCTCTTTCGCTTAGTGCGTTAAGACCGTAAGCCATAGTTGTACCAGCACCTTGAGCTATTAAAACTCCGTTGTTTCTTGTTGGTATTTCACCTTTGTAATCTTCGTATCTAGCGAAAGATCTTACCATGTTTCCTTCACCACGAGTATCATTTATGAACTCACTTCTGTATCCTAAAAGTCCACGAGTTGGAGCAGAGAATTCGATTTTTACGTAATCTCCTTCTATAGACATTGCTTCCATCATACCTTTTCTTAAGTTCATTTTGTTTATTACAGTACCAGAGTAAACTTCTGGACAGTTTATTATAACTTTTTCGATTGGCTCTTGTACTCTACCATCTTCAGTTTTGTGCATTAAAACTTCTGGTTTAGATACACCTATTTCGTATCCTTCACGTCTCATGTTTTCAAGTAATATTGATAAGTGAAGCTCACCACGACCACTTACTTTGTATCCGTCAGTAGTGTCCATTGGCTCAACTTTAAGACCAACGTTAACTTCAAGTTCTTTTTCTAATCTATCTTTTAAGTGTCTTGTAGTTACGTACTTACCACTCTTACCAGCGAATGGAGAATCATTAACTAAGAAGTTCATTGATAGAGTAGGCTCTTCTATGTGTATCATTTCCATTGGAAGTGGGTTTCCTATTTCACATATAGTTTCACCTATTGATATATCAGGTATACCAGCTATAACAACTATTTCACCACTACCAGCTTCATTAACTTCTACTTGTTTTAATCCTTCGTAAACTGATAATTTAGATATTTTACCTCTAGAAACTACAGAACCAGCTTTACATACAGCAACTTGTTCACCGTTTCTAACAGTACCTTTGTAAACTCTACCTATACCAAGTCTACCTACATAATCGTCATATGCAAGTGCAGATATTTGAAGTTGAAGATGTTTGTCGTCATAATTTGGATATGCTTCAACATGGTCAACTATAGTTTCGAATAATGGAGATAAGTCTGTGCTATCGTCATCCATTTCTCTTTTTGCTATACCTTGTTTAGCTATACCGTATATTATTGGGAACTCACATTGCTCATCAGTTGCGTTTAAGTCTACGAATAAGTCGAATACTTCGTCGACAACTTCTTCAGCTCTTTGGTCTTTTTTGTCTATTTTGTTTATGAATAATATTGGTCTAAGACCTAATTCTAATGATTTTTGTAAAACGAATCTTGTTTGAGGCATTGGCCCTTCAGAAGCGTCTACAAGTAATATAACAGTATCAACAGTTTTTATAACACGTTCTACTTCTGATGAGAAGTCACTATGTCCTGGAGTATCTACTATATTTATTTTGTAATCCTTATAATTTATAGAACAGTTTTTAGAATATATTGTTATACCTCTTTCAGCTTCAAGGTCATTACTATCCATTACACATTCTTTTACTACTTCGTTTGCTCTGAATACACCACTTTGAGATAAGAAAGCATCAACTAAAGTTGATTTTCCGGCATCGACATGGGCAATTACGGCAATATTTATTATTTTATGTTTAATTGACATATAAAAATCTCCTTTTCTTATTATAACCAAGTTATTATATCATAACAGAATTTAGTATACAAGATATATAAAATAGTAATATTATAAAAAAATCTTTATTTGGCGAAACATAGTAGTAATTATTGTATTACAATTTAATAAGTAGTTATGTTTTTATTATCGTTAGTATATCTTAAAATATTATTTCCAATTATTTAGAAAATATTCAAAGTAAGAAGCAATTTTATAAATTTTAATTAATTTAGACATAATATTTAGTTATTAAAAATATACTTTATAGACAGTTTATCTTAGTAAGAATTGTAATTAAAATGATAGGTATTTACAAATATTGTTGTTTAAATCATAAATCTATTACGGAGGGGAGCGGATTATATGCCAGCAATTATATTTGAAAATATTAATCCAAGAGATAAAAGAACTGAGGGAGAAGAAAAATTATTAAATGTTTTAAAATACAGTCATAGATTTGATGGATGGACAGTATTTGAACAACCTCATATAGATTCTATAAAACCAGATTTTATATTACTTAATCCTGAAAAAGGCGTTATAATTATTGAAGTCAAGGATTGGAATCTGAATTTAGATATTTATGAATCTGGAGGATATATCAAAGGTACAGATGGAAGATTACATAAAAAAGATCCGGTAGAACAAGTTGAAACTTATAAAAATTGCATCCTTAAATCTGATTTGAATGATAGTGAAGACTTTGTTTCTAAAAATAATGATTATTATGGATATATTGAGACAGTCGTATATTTTCACGGGCCATCTAAAGAAAAAGCTTTAGAATTTTGTACAAATAATACATACACTAAAATTTGGACAGATGATGATATAGATAAAATAAATGATACAAATAAAACACTCAATAAGACACAATATACATGGGCACTTACAGTTAAAGAATCAAAGTATAATAAAGACAATATGTTAGAAAATATGGTATCCCAATTAATTAAAAATTTACAATGTGAAGATTATAATTATGAAAGAAAAGCCCCATTTAAACTAGTCGGGGAACAATTAGAGTTAGCAAAATTAAAACAAAACTCTATACGTAGATGGGGTGGAGTAGCTGGAGCTGGCAAATCGCTAGTTTTAGCTGAAAAGGCGGCTAGAGCATTGAAAAAAGATTATCGTGTACTTATTTTGACATATAATATAACCTTAAGACACTACCTAAAAGATCTATGTAGCCAACAATTTGGAGCAGTTAATAGAAGTAAATTGAAAGACAATTTAAGTGTACTATATTTTCATCAATTTCTAAAAATTGTAGCCGCATCATATTGTATAAAGCTTCCATATAATGAATTAGATACTTATAACAAAGATTGTGATTTTACACAAGAGTGGATTAAAAGTATTGAAGATGTCATGGAGTTAAATCCATTAAAAGAAGAACTTAAGTATGATTATATATTAATAGATGAGGGACAAGATTTTAGAGGAGATTGGATTAGATTTCTTAAAAAATTTTATACGCAAAAAGGTGAATTATTTATTGTATATGATAAATCACAGGATATATATGAGCATGGAATATGGATTGAGGACAGTGAACAGATAAAAAACATAGGATTTAGAGGAAGACCTGGATATTTAAAATATTCATATAGGTTGCCACCAGAAATGATTGAAAAAATAGGACTTGTACGCAAAGAATTATGCATAGATGAAGAAAAGATATTGAGTCCTAAAAGTAATTCTGGACAAATAAGTTTATTTGGTAATATGGAGTATAAAATAAATCTATTTAATATAGAGTGGATAAATTCTAATATAGATTCTAAAGAGGATAAATTAAATAGAATTGATTTAAAAATAAAAGAACTATTAAAAGATAATAAATTAGAAGATATAACAATTTTAACTACGAATGAAAATACAGGTGTAGATATTGTAGAATTTTTTATTAATGAAGGATTAAAAGTATCTCATGTATATGATATGAATAAAAATCAAGACCAAGACAAGAGAAGAAATGAAAAATGGAAATTTAGAGGTGGAACAGGCAGACTAAAAGTATGCTCATATCACAGCTACAAGGGATGGCAAACACCTAATATTATTTTAGTCCTCGATTCTTATGGAAGTCAAAATATTGTGGATATTAGAAAAAATGTAAATAATGCAATATTTATCAGCATGTCCAGAGTAAAAGCAAATGCAGCTACAGGACAGTATTCATTTACATGTTTTAATTACTTGCCTGAATATAAATTTTTAGAAAAAGTTTTTTAATTTAATGTAAAAAAATCTTTATCATAAATAAATTTAAAAATGATTATAATTTCATATGTGTTATAAAGAAAGGTCTATTATAAGAAATCTATATTAAAAGGTATTTAGAAAAAAGATTTCTTTATTATAGACC
>CAMEPL010000123.1 GCA_945931665.1 uncultured Clostridium sp.
TCGTGTGAATTAAAGTTTATTAATTAACCTACTGTTTAATTTTCAAAGTTCTTAATCAAGCTTCTTTATTTTATCAAAGCTATTTTTATTTGTCAACAACTTTTTTGAAGTTTTTTTCAACTTCTTTCAAGTTGTTTTGCCCTTGTCTCAAGGACAAGTATTACTATACCATCTTAATTTATATCGGTCAATACTTTTTTTCATTTTTTTTTAGTTTTTTTTTCATTTTATTTTTATCAATAAAATGAAACCTTTATATTTCAACGTTTTAGCATATATAATTTTATATTTATTTTATTAAAAAATTTATATATATTTATAAAAAAATCTTAAACACAAATATAATTTTATGAAATTTTTTATATTATGTTACAAAAAAATAGGATAATTTTTTTACAAAAATATTAAAAACTATATTTATTATATCTAATTTCCTAAATAATATAAGCTCAATTTATAATTAAATAAATAATATTTTTACAAAAAAATAAAACCTCTCCTAATATTTAATCAGGAGAAGTATTTATTTTTTATATTATTTAGCTGTATATAATTGTTTTTCTTGCATATATTCAAATTTTAATACTGCTGTTTTGTATTTCAAACTTTTCTTTACGTCTATTATTCGTTGATTGGATGAACCCCTAAAGAGTAAGCTTATATCTCTCTTCTCAAGTACAAACTTTCCATCTACAAGTACATCTACATATTTTAATAATTCCACGTTTTCAAAATACAATGGATTTTTTCTATCTATTAGCTCCTCAAATTTAAATCCTGTATAACTCCAAACATCTAAATTCATATTTTTTGCTTCTTTTGCAATTTCAGCGAGTGGTGCTGGCTGTAAAAATGGTTCCCCTCCTGAAAAAGTTATCCCTTGTTGTAGTCTTAAAGACGCCATTTTTTCGATTATTTCTTTTGTATCTACTTCATATCCTTCTGTTAAGCTATGAGTTTGTGGATTATGACATCCTTTACAGTTATGTTTGCAACCTTGTGTCCATACTACCATTCTCAGTCCAGGACCATCAACTATACTGTCACATATTACAGGAGATGCTATTCTTAATTTCATCTTGCTCCCCCCTTTTAAATTTTCGTATGTTTTACTCTGTCTCTTACTTCTGCCTTTTTAGCGTCATTAAATCGATCTACTGTCCCTACTAGATAACCTGTTATTCTTCTTATTCTTTCGAATTTTATATCACTCTCGTCTTCATTACGTCCACAAACAGGGCATATAGTGCCAGGTATTACACCTGAAAATCCACATACAGGGTCTCTGTCTACTGGATGATTGACACTTCCATATCCTATACCCATTTCTTTCATACTTCTAATGATTGTTTCAAAAGCTTGTAAGTTGTTTGAAGTATCTCCGTCTAACTCAACGTAAGTTATATGTCCTCCATTAGTTAATTCATGATATGGTGCCTCTATTTTTATCTTATTAAAAGCTGATATATTATAGTATACAGGCACATGGAACGAATTAGTATAATATTCTTTATCTGTTATTCCCGTTATTTCTCCATATATCTTCTTATCTATTTCTGTAAAGCGACCTGAAAGACCCTCTGCAGGAGTAGCTATTAATGAGAAATTCAATTTATATTTTTCTGTTGCCTCATCCATTCTTTTTCTCATGTGTGAAACTATCTTTAGACCTAATTCTTGTGATGTTTCACTTTCGCCATGATGTTTACCTGTTAATGCAATTAAACATTCTGCTAACCCTATAAAACCTACTGTAAGTGTACCTTGTTTAATTACATCTTGTAATGTATCTTCAGATGAAAGTTCATCAGACCCTCTCCATATTCCTTGCCCCATTAAAAATGGAAAGTTCTTCACTTTCTTATTGCCTTGTATCTGCATTCTTTCAAAAAGTTGATCTATTACTAAGTCTATTTTTTCATCTAACTCATTAAAAAATCCATCTAAATCCTTTTTTGTACGTCCATTTACTATACCGTGTTTAATCCCTAGTCTAGGTAAGTTAATTGTAGTAAATGATAGGTTACCTCTTCCGCTTGCAACTTCTTCTCCACAAACATTGCCCATTACTCTAGTTCTACATCCCATATATGTTGTTTCAGTTTCAGGTTGACCTGGTCTGTATGACTTTAAATTAAATGGTGCATCTAAAAAGCTAAAGTTAGGGAATAGTCTTTTGGCTGAAACTCTACATGACAATTTAAACAAATCATAGTTAGGGTCCTCTGGATTTAGATTCACGCCTTCTTTAACTTTAAATATTAAGATAGGGAATATTGCTGTCTCTCCATTACCTAATCCCTTTTCTAATGATAATAATAAGTTTTTGCTTACCATTCTACCTTCTGGAGATGTATCTGTCCCAAAATTTATACTAGAAAATGGTACCTGTGCTCCTGCTCTTGAATGCATTGTATTTAAATTATGGATAAAACCTTCCATAGACTGATATGTTTGTCTATCTGTTTCTTTATACGCTTCATCATATGCGAAATTTTGTATTGAAACAGCTAAAGGTTCTTCTATATTAAATGTTTCTATCAATTTTTCCTTCTCAATATATAAGTAATCTGAATTTCTTTCTAATCCTACTTTTTTATTTGAACTATTTTCAGTTTCGTATACTATGTCTCTTACTGCTCTCTTATCATCTATACCTTTTAATAATTTTAGCCCCTTGTTTAAATTGGATACATATAATTTTCTAAAAGTTTTATATACGCCTTTTGCTAAATTATAATCAAAAAATGGTATACTTTGACCCCCATGTTGGTCATTTTGATTACTTTGAATTGCTATTGCTGCTAAGGCTCCATAACTCATTATGCTATTTGGTTCTCTTAAAAATCCATGACCTGTAGAGAACCCTCCATCAAATAATTTCTCTAAATCTATTTGGCAGCATGTTAAAGTACCCATATTTAAAAAGTCCATATCGTGTATGTGTATGTCTCCATTATCATGAGCTTGTGCATGCTCTGGCTTTATAACAAAAGTTTTGCAGAATTCCTTAGATACGGTGCTACCATATTGAAGCATAGTTCCCATAGCTGTATTACCATCTATATTTGCATTTTCCCTTTTAATATTTGCATCACTAGCATCTTCAAAAGTTATTTTTCCTATAGCTTTCATTAATCTAGATCTTGAATTTCTTATTCTACTTCTTTCATTCCTATAAAGAATAAACGCCTCACTAGTTTTAGCATGACCAGTCTCAATAAGTACTTTTACTACAGCATCTTGTATGTCTTCAACAGTAGGTATTTCATCAATAAATTTTTTGTTTAATAAATTAACTACTTGGGCTGATAATCCTTCTGCTATTTCATAATTAGGTTCTATATTTTCTTTTTCTGCAACTTCACTTGCTGCTGCAAATATGGCTTTTGTTATACAATCCTTATCAAAAATCACTTTTCTGCCGTCTCTTTTTCTTATATATTCTATCAATTCCCGATCCCCCCTAAACCACAATATATTGTGGTTTATTTTTATATTTTATACTATATATAGTATATAAACTTAAAAAAATTCCCCTTAAAATAAAAGGGGCTGTAATTAAGCATTATTTACTTTAAGAGTAACAAATTTCCATATTTTAGTCAAATTCAACCCATGCCCCTCTAAGCCTTGCAAATGCTATATGCTTTTTTTGAATCCTTGTAATTGTAATGCTTTCAAAAAAAGTTCAATTTTTTTGAAAAATCTTTTAATATTTTGCATATAGTTTTATTTTTATGCTGTAAATTTGTCCCAGTTTAATATATTATATTTAATATACATATTTTGACATAAAATTAGGGAGGTAATAAATAATATGTTATCAAAAAGACTTGATGTTATAACACCATCACGTACAGTGGGGATAAGTTCTAAAGTAAAAGAAATGAAATCTCAAGGTATAGATGTATTAAATCTAAGTGTGGGAGAACCAGATTTCAATATTCCAGAAAAAGCTAAACAATGCGGTATAAAATCACTAAACGATAATATTACTAAATATGATTTAGTTCCTGGATTAACTATATTAAGAGAGGAAATAAGTAAAAAACTTTTAGAAGAAAATAACTGTAACTATGCTCCAGACGAAATAGTTGTTACTAGTGGGGCTAAAATGGCAATAACAAATACATTAATGGCTGTTACTGATCCAGGTGATGAAGTTTTATTAGTTAAACCTTATTGGGTTAGTTACTCTGAAATGACTAAATTAGTAAATGCTGTTCCAGTTGCTATAGAAACTGACAAAGCTAATGATTTTAAATTAACTGGAGAGGTTTTAGAAAAATATATAACTGATAAAACAAAAATGCTTATACTAAATAATCCTTGCAATCCTACAGGGGCTGTTTATACAAAAGAAGAGTTACTTGACATATGTAATGTTTGTTTAAAACACAACATCTATATATTAGCTGATGAAATATATGAAAGAATATGTTTTAATGGTGAATTCATATCTGTTGCATCATTAAGCGATGAAATAAGAGCTATAACTATAACAGTAAATGGATTTGCTAAATCAGCAGCTCTAACAGGTACTAGATTAGGATATTTAGCTGTTCCTAGAGAACTAGCTAAAAGTATAAGCTCTATACAAGGTCATTTAGTATCACATCCTTGCTTGGCAGCTCAATATATGGGTTATGGTGCTTTAAAATATTGTAAAGAAGACATAGACAATATGGTAGAAGCCTATAAAAAAAGAAGGGACTTAGTAACAGGCAGACTTGATAAAATAGAAAACTTAGATTATATATATCCACAAGGCGCATTCTATGTATTTATAGATATCTCAAAACTAAAAGACAAATTTGAATATAAAGAAAGTTTATCATCTGATTTCTGTGATAAATTCTTAGAAGAATATAAAGTTGCAATAGTACCAGGTATAGCATTTGGTATAGATGAATATGTTCGTATATCTTTTGCTTGTAGTGAAGAGACATTTATGGAGGCGCTAGATAGATTAGACAAATTTGTACAAGGTATCATGGCATAAATTTAATCATAAAACTATAAAAAACTATATTTTAGATAGGTTAATTATGATTTAAATAATTTCCTATATGCTATAAAAAACCATCCTTTTATACTATATATTTTAATAGTATTAAAAGGATGTTTTTTTTATGTAAGAAGATTAATCTTTTTTAGATAACTTCTCCTTAGTATTTTGTTGTATATTAAAGTAGTATTTTAATTTTTATGTTAACTTCGTGCAAGTATAATCTCTTTTAAAACAACAAAAAAAGATTACGTGGCTACGTCTTACTCTCCCAGGCGGTTGCCCACCAAGTAC
>CAMEPL010000124.1 GCA_945931665.1 uncultured Clostridium sp.
TAAATCTTGATATTTAATCATTATGTCCATGAGGGTGGCCATAACTGTGAGGATTAGCATGTTCATGTCCAGTACCAGTACTATGACCATTTATATATCCAGTATGTTCAGATGCACTATGTAAATTTGCACTAGACATTCTTATATTTGTTATAAAATCCATATTAATCACCTCATAAATAAAATTGACTATTATTTATAAAATAATGCACTTATTAAAAAATTTGAACCATACTTCTCATTTTCAATTATTCCATCAGGACCCCAATCTCCAAAGCCAGCCTTAACAGATAAAGGTCTTAAATCACCATATATAGAAAAAACTCCTTTCGACCAAACCTTTTTATAGCCCTGTGATTTTAATAATTTTTTAATTTCTTTAAGGTTTTTTCTAGATATTTTATATGCATTTTCTATTAATTTATTCATTGTAATCTCCTAAATAATTTTATATATTATTAGGTTTTCATATTTTCTCACTATATATACAATATAAGAAAGATACAATCGTTATAAATTGCGAAATAAGATGTTTAGAACAAGGTGGATATAGTGTATAATATAATAAATAGTTTTAAAAGAGGTGTACTATGGAAAACTTAAAAGAAATAAGATGGAAACAAAGATTTGAAAACTTTGATAAATCATATAAATTATTAAAAAAATATTCTCATAAACCAATAACAACAGAACTTGAGAGAGCTGGGATAATACAATTTTTTGAAATGACATTTGAATTAGCATGGAAAGTTTTAAAAGATTACTTAGAATCAGAAGGTTATATGGTAAAGAGTCCTAGAGAAACAGTTAAGCAAGCTTTTCAAATAGGATTAATAGATAATGGTCATGTTTGGATAGATGCTTTATCAAATAGAAACTTAACAACTCATACTTATGACGAGGAATTAGCAATTAAGATGACAAGTGAAATACTAAATGCTTACCTTCCAGAATTAGATAAAATGTATGAGAAACTATCAAAGGAATTATAATATGTTTGGATTATTAGATAGAGATATAAAATATATAATTAAAGCATTAGAACAACATGATGAAATTGAGAAGGCTGTTATATTTGGAAGTCGTGCAATGGGAAATTATAAAAAAGGTTCTGATGTAGATATAGCTATAATTGGAGAAAATGTAAATAGAAGTATTATTTACAAGCTGGAAGACTGCTTAAATGAGGTTTATCCTTTACCATATTTTTTCGATATTATTCAATATAATGAAATAACTAATGAGAATTTAATTAACCATATAGATAATCAGGGGAAAATTATATATACAAAGAAGTAAATATTCACAGTTTTAATATAACTTCCAATTAAATCTAAAAATCAAGGGCTATGATTACTTCACAGCCCTTTAATATTTATCCACAAGATAAATCCATATCCAGTTCTTCTTCTACACTTAGCAACCTATCACTACTAAGCCTTATCCCTATAGCCCCTATTGGTGCCGTTATCAGCACACTAAGTATTGCAATTGCCTGCATTATCTCTCCGCCTGCAACCCCCATTTGCAGAGGCACAGCTGCTTTTGCCGATTGGACAGTTGCCTTAGGTAAATACGCTATCACACAGAATAGTCTTTCTTTCAAATTTAAATTTGTACCTATTAAAGCTATCAACACTCCTATTGATCTAACCGTTAATGAAATTGATAAAATCAATATACCTATATAGATATACTCCCCTACTAAAGTCGGGTTTATCGCCATTCCCACAAACGAGAATAAATACAGCTTTCCATATTTCCAGATAGCATTCATCTTATCTAAAATAAACTGTGCACAATCCACCATATAGTTTCTTATAAAGAATCCATACACCATTACAGCTAACAGCGAGTTAAAGTATTCTGTGTGAGTAGTTTTTTCAAACTGTCTCATAAGTAAAGCGACAGTAAATACAAATATAACTTTTAGAGAATCATTACTCACTCTTTTTAGACAAAACTCACTTATTTTAAATAGTAGAAAAGCTGCTAATATACTAGACAAAATAGCAACAGGGATGCATACTAATTGTGATGCAAATGAAATAGTTTCTCCATTTTGCCCTTGCAAATAAACTCCCAAGAACGTAGTAAATAACGTGATTGCAATAGTATCATCAGCACTCGCCCCAACTAATAACATTTGTGGAATCGCCTTGTCTTGTCCAACTCTTCTATTTATCAGAGAAACCATAGATGGAATTAATACAGCAGGCGAAACTGCCGCTATTATAAACCCAAGGATTGCCCCCTGAACAAAACTAAATCCTAAAAACTTTGTCGCCAAAAATGCTACCGTAAACCCTTCCAAAGTCGCTGGAACTGCACTAAGCAACACTGCAGGTCTACCTATTTGTCTTATCTGAGATAAACTTATCCCAAGCCCACCTATAAACAATACCGTAACTAGAGCTATATCTTTTATAGTTGAGGAAATTGCTAAAGTCCCCTCTGGCACTAGGTTTAAATATGATGGCCCTATAAACATACCCAGAATCATCATACCTATTAGTGATGGTAATTTAAATTTTTCAGCTATTAGCCCACTATAATTGGCTAAAATCCCAATAATCAATAAACTTAGAACAATCGTCATACTCATATCTCCTTTATCTTTTTTGCAAAAAAATAGACTCCTACCCTTATATTTAAGAGTAGGAGTCATTAGCGTCTAAGCATTTAATGGCGAACTCCATCGCCTATTAGTTTGATATATACATTATACAATATAGGTTGTTGCAAGTAAAGGAGGGATTAAAAGTGATTTATACTTATCAAATCTAAAAGTAACATTGACTTCCACAAAGTATACAATCAAAATAGTTGCATATACAACTAAATCATTATATAATATTTGTTGTGCAATTTTTAAAATCATATAGACATTGTTCACAATTAGTATACCAAGGAGGCAATATGAACAACATAAAAGAACCAATTGGTAAATATATATCACAAATTTATAGAAAAGGAAGAGCATTTATAAACAAAGGACTTTTAGAGTACGATATGGGTTATGGTCAGATGTTGTTTTTGCTTCAATTATATAAGCAAGATGGTATAAGCCAAGAAGACTTAACTAAAAAGTTGAGTATAGATAAAGGCACTACTGCTAGGTCGATAAAAAAACTAGAGCAAGAGGGCTTTGTGGTTAGGTCAAAGGATGAACATGATAAAAGGGCTTATAAAATCTTTTTAACTGATAAGTCAAAAGAAAAACAAGAGACTGTCTGCAATGTGCTCCAAGACTGGGAAGATATTTTAACAGAAAATATTACAGAGGAAGAAAGAGATACATTAATTAATATATTAAAAAAAATATGCATAAATCAAAACATAAAATAGGAGGACTTCATGCAAAATAATCAACAAGTTTTAGGTACAGAGCCTATAGGAAAATTATTAGTAAAATACTCTCTACCAGCGATAATTGGTATGATGGTAAATGGTTTATACAATGTAGTCGACAGGATATTTATAGGTAATATGCCAGGAGTTGGACCACTTGCCATAACTGGTTTAGGTGTTACAATGCCTATAATGACTATAATGCTGGCTTTTGGTATGCTTATAGGTGTCGGTACGGCTACTAATATTTCTATTAGATTAGGACAAGGAAAAAAAGATGAAGCAGAAAAACTGTTAGGAAATGCTGTTACTTTAGCGTTAATAGTTGGGTTAACAATAATGGTAACTGGATTAGTATTTGGAGATCAAATACTTCAATTATTTGGAGCAAGTCCAGATAGTTTAGTATATGCAAAGGCGTATATCAATGTAGTATTATTAGGAACAGTCTTCAACTTAATAGCATTTATTTTTAATAGTACTATTAGAGGTGACGGTAATCCAAAATTATCTGCAACAATAATGGTTGTGGGATGTGGCTTAAACATAATATTAGATGCTCTATTTATTTTTGTGTTTAATATGGGAATAAGAGGTGCTGCATTTGCAACTATTATAGCTCAATGTATTACTGCATTCTGGGGACTTACTTATTATACAAAAGGAAAGTCAAACTTAAAATTGCGTAAAAAGAATTTAAAATTAGATAAAGCTTTAGTAATTACAATAGCTGCAATAGGTTCTGCCCCATTTGCTATGCAATTAGCAGCAAGTTGTGTTCAAGTAATAAGCAATAATGCACTTAGAACTCACGGTGGAGATTTAGCTATAGGTGCTATGGCTACTATAAACTCTATAATAACTATGGTAGGGATGCCGATAATAGGTATAAGCCAAGGGGCTCAACCTATAATTGGATTCAACTATGGATGTGAAAAATATGATAGAGCGGAAAAAACGCTTAAATTAGCTACAATAGCTGCTACTCTAGGCTTAACTATCGGTTGGGTTGTTGTTCAATTCTTCCCAGAGCCAATAGTAAGTATGTTTAATAGAGATGCAAATCTTGTAGCTATATCAGTAGATGGAATAAGAAAATATCTATCTATGATGCCTTTAATAGGTATGTCTATGATTGGGGCAAACTACATCCAATCAATTGGTAATGCTAAGAAAGCAATGTTCTTAAGTTTACTTAGACAGGTACTTTTATTAGTTCCTATGATGCTTATTTTACCAAAATTCTTAGGCTTAAATGGTGTTTGGTTCGCTCAACCAGTAGCAGACGTGATTTCTTGCATAGTTACATTTTTAGTAGTTCGTAAAGAAGTTCTATCTCATAGAGATAAAACTGACGAGGCTGAATCTGTAGCTTAGAATTAAATTATGACTATGATAATTATATAAATAATTAAAATAAATATAAATAAATATGTAAAAACCACATCTTAGTATTTAAGATGTGGTTATTTTAATTTCTTAGAAATGCTCTCCGTTTTCGTAATACTTCTCTTTTTCAAAAACTGTAAAAGCTAAATCCATACTTTCTATATTTAAGTTTTCTCTTATGTTGTTAGTGATTATCTTAGCAACTGTGTCTTGCACCTCTTGCCCTCTATCAAACCAAGCAACTTCTACAAATGGGTATACATCTGCTATTTTGCCATCTCTTATAGCAACAGATTTTATACACTCTATTTCAAAATAATCCCTTGGGCATTTTACCGCTTCTACTAATTCATCGACCATCTTTTCGCTTATTTTGCAGATGTCGTTTTCGTTTATTCCTCTTACTTTTATTTGTGGCATGATGTCCTCCTGTTGTCTAGTCTTATTTTACAATCTAGTCAGTTTGTAATAGATATATTATAACAAATTAGTAAAAAAATAGTCTAGCCCTTGGA
>CAMEPL010000125.1 GCA_945931665.1 uncultured Clostridium sp.
CATCTTAGCACAAGCCAAGGTGGGGTTTTAAGATACTTCAGTTTTTTACGCTTACGCTCAAGCAATCGAAGAATATATCGAATACTATAACAAAGAAAGGATAAAGAGCAGATTAAAAGGCTTAACTCCGAAAGAATATCGGAATCAAGCCTCTATTAATCCTGTATTTTAAACTGTCTAATTTTTAGGTCTCACTTCACTTTAATAAGATACACTTTATTACTTATAAAGTGATATTTTCTTTTTATAATACTTTAAAAGCATCTTTGCATTTTCAGTAGTATCATAGCCCTTTTCCTTTAGCTTTTGACAGTATGAATTTGATCTTAGTTCACGTTTGTTAGCTATAGGTATTTTTATCTTTTGGACCCAATCTTTAGGAGAATCTAGTCTTTCAAAAGAAATGTTACTTACAAGATCATTTTCTGAAGAAATTGTATTAGATACTACAGCATCTAATCCGGACGCTGTCGCCTCTATTAGAGTATAAGGCTGCCCTTCATATAAAGATGGAAGAAGAAATAAATCCATTGCATTCAGCCATCCCGAAGTATCACTTACTGCACCAGTGAAGAATATATGTTTACGCAAAAACACATCACTATCGACACGTTTTTTTATTTTTTCAAAATTCACGCCACTTCCAACTAAGACTAAATAATAATTATCGCCTAGCTGTTTAATCAGATCTAGCAAAACAACCTGATTTTTTTGTCTATTAAATCTTCCCACATTTCCCAGCAAAATATCGTCTTTATTAAGTTTAAGTGTTTTTCGATAGTTTTCTCGCAGACTTTCATCAAAATGAAAATGTGACAAATTTATTCCATTTCTTATAACTAAAAATTTTTTCTGATGAAATAGCCACTTGCCCGCAGCAATGTTACATGCTACACGTCCATTGACTGTTAAATTAAAGATAGGACGTAATAATTTATTTATCTTCGTATGATCGGCAGTTGTATTATGGCTATGAGCTATACGAACTTGGATTCCTGCAATCCATGCGGCCAAAAGCTCAACTGACATTGTAGTACTGTTACCATTTACATGAACAATATCATATTTTTCTTTTTTTAAAACTTTTATTAATTTCCAGAAGTATATTTGTGGCGAATTATCTCGCATGGGAAGTTCGATTAGTCTTATTCCTTTTGAAATTATTCTCTTTTTAAAGGCTTTTTTCACTTTATTAGGAGCAATAATAGCTACGTCTTCTCCCCACTTAGAAAAAAGATAACTATTATTTAAGATGAATGTAGATATACCATTTTCTTCTAGATTAACAGTATTAATTAGTGCAATCTTCATTTTTCACCTAAAGTTTAAAATCTACTAAATTATGTCGAGTTACCCGTTGATCCTTAGGAGGCAACTCTCTCCAATTACCATAATCATTTACTAGCATTTGTTCATAATATTTAGAGATCAAGAAATTGTGATTTTCAAATTTATGATCCTCAACTTCATCAAAAAACTTTCTGCAATACACATCTTTTTTAACATATGGACTTGGAAAAATTCTAACATTTTTAGTTTTTTCTTTATCATACTTACACATTATGTCAAAGGCCTTATTCCTAATCTTTTTAGTATTATTTGGAATAAGATATTTAATCAGACCAGCAATTATTTTCTTTTTTCCTTTTCGTGCTTTAACAGATAAATACTTAGCCATAAACATATGTCTTAAGAAAATAAAGCTATTAAATTGTTTTTTAGCTTCTTTTTTATTATCACTTACATTATCAACAGGAAATATATCTATAAAAACTCCATGATTAATATTGTACTCAGCCAAATATGACTCCTTAAATAAGGTATTGTTAATTCGAATCTTATCAAACAAATATAAATACTCTGGATCAGTGCTCATATCTTGATAAAAATACTTGGAAGGTAATTCTGTTTTACAAATTAATTTAAACTTCTCCAAGTCATCCCTTAGCATTGCTATATCCAAATCATCATCCCAAGGAATAAATCCATTATGGCGAATCGCTCCCAATAATGATCCATCAATTAAAGTATATTTAATAGAGTGTTTTCTGCAAATCTGATCAATTACTGTCAGTGCTTCTAATTCTAAAGAGTGTATAGCTTTTAATTCATTACTCGATAACACTTTTTTTTGCATAAAAATCCTGAATCCTTTTAAAACTAAATTTTATTTTTTATGATATTTATTGCATTTTTCAACATTGAAATGGCAATTTTATTCTTCAACAAAACCAAAATTGCTCCGTACATAGGGACAGATAATATTACTGAAAAAACAGTTTTCCAAGTCATAGAATCCCATCCCCATTGACATAGTAGACAAACAATTACTATTCCAATACAACCGATAATCGATTCTAAAAGATTTTTTAAGGTTTCCTTCTTAAATATAATCGGTTTAATAATATCTTTGCATGAATATCCATTCATTATCATTACACTCAGTTCTGCCAATACTGTGCTTAATGAAGTACCATCATATGACATTGTAGGTATTAAAATGAAATTCAAAACTATATTAATTACTGCTGTAATCAATGTATTTTGTAAAACTCTCTTTTCTCTTTTAGCAGGAATCAACACACAATCTGAAAATATCCAACTAAAAATTGAGAAAATAATAGCCCACGTAATAATTCGAAGTGAATTTACAGATGGTAAAAACTTTTGACCAGCAATTATTAAAACAACTTCTCGACTTAGCATTAATAGGCCAACCGATGCAGGCAATACTAACACACCTAAAGTGTTAATTACTCTAGTCAATACGTCATTATACTCTCTTCTCCTTCTTTGCCCCCATAGCATAGCTAACCGAGGTATTGTTACTGTTAAAACAGCAGAAAGTAGACTTTGTGCTATCTGATATATTTTTACAGACGTACTATAAATCCCAACTGCATAATCATTCTTCATCAATCCAAGAATAGTATTATCTGAATAAACATATATAGTTACGGCAACCGAAGAGGCAAAAATAGTCAATATTGGTTTTAAATGATATTTCCATCTAGTATTCAAAGTTAAACGAATATGAATAAAACTTCGAGCATGTACAAAATTAAGAAAATTTGAACCAACACTAGCCAACACGGTTATAGCAGCATATATAAGATAATCTGACGGTCTTTTTACAAAAATAAATAATAAAATTATCGATAGGATTTTAAAAATTATACTTCTGATAGTAATGTAGGTATAATCTTCATAAATCGTATAAATCCATTCAGTCCCTAAAGTAGTAAATAAAATTTGGATACTAAAAATCAATATACAAGCTACATAATTATTTAGATTTTTAAATATTACTAAGCTCAATAATAATAATATGTATGCAATTACGGTAGCTAATATATTGATACTAAAAACTTCGCTCGAAAACTCCTCAATTTGTTCCTTATTATCTCTATACTTTGCACCCTCACGAACTGCATACGTAGCAATTCCTAATCCGGCAATCAATATAAAATAGCCAATATACGTATTAGAAAAATTATATATCCCAATACCATTAACAGATAAAACACGAGATATATACGGAAAAGTAATTAATGGAAAGATTAAATTTAATACACTTCTTAATCCATTTAAAAAAGCATTTAAACCCAATGACTTTTTTTTCATTACTTTTCTTCCTTAACATAATTTCTAATTTTTCTCGAAATTTTACCGATTCTTCCAATAATTACAAATATTGGATAACACTTTTTAAAAGATAAACATTCAATTTTATATCTGATATCATAGTTAGTTATCTTAATATTCTGAGTTAAAAATTCAATTAAATCGGGATACAAAAGAATTTGTTCTTTATTTAATCTATGAAATAAAGAAATTACATTAATCATTGTATTTCTTTCTAATTTAATAGCTAACGTAGGATAATTTTCTTTAAAGAAACTATACATTTCATAATGTGATAAAGCTGCATCTTTTATTTTTTTAGTAGACAGATTATGTGTCAAACTATCATTTCTTATTCTATAAAAATAAAATGGAGCGCTTTGAAAATATATGCTGCTAGCTTTATCATACAATTTATACATAATTGATAAATCTTCTGTATAAATACGATCTTCTGGAAATTTAATTTTATCAAAAAGACTTTTTTTAAAGATTTTATTCCAAGGAAAAGCAGCTATATTGTTATCTAAAAGACTTTTCATTGCTTGAAATTTAGAAATCGCTTTAGCTTCATTAGGAATTTTTATATCATTTATCTTTGATACATCACTATTTCTTTTAAATTTTAAATATTTAAAAACCAGAATATCAAATTTATTATTTCTATCTGATATCTCTTTTTTAATGTATTTTAAACTCCCTTGATTAATTGCATCATCACTATCGATAAACCATACCCAGTCTCCCTTACTTTTCATTAGCCCATAATTTCGAGCACTAGAAACTCCTTCATTTTTCTTATCATAAACTCGAATTTGAGAATATTCAGACTGATACTTTTCCATAATAGCTCTACTACTATCAGTAGAGCCATCATTTACTATAAGTATTTCAACATCTGATATATCATTTTTAATTACACTATTAATACAAAATTTAATATACTTTTCTACATTATACATTGGAATTATAATGCTTAATAATGGCTTATATGGTTCGTCTGGTTTCATTTTTTATTTTTATTTATATTTCCTCCTATATTTAATATATAAATTAAGTGTGCTTATCATTTAAGCAGGTTTTATTATCCTCATTTTTTTCGTTAATAGATACTAACGAAAATGGCAACAATAAAAATATGTTATATTCTAAGGAATAAAGGTGTTGATCTATTAAACTATCTAAAACTATAACAAGTAAAATAAACGGAATTATGTATTCATGTATTTTTAAACATTTATTAACTACATATCTATAACCTATTCCCACAAGGACTAATAATGCCAATCCATACGATAATAAAAACACATAGAAACTATTATCAATATAGAACCAGCCTTTGAAAAAAGAAGAAATATTAGTATAAATATCTTGCCCCCAGATAGAATATCCAAAAAATTCAATCCCCATTCTATTATTTGTTAATCTAGCCGAAGTAATTTGATTAATAAATTCAAGCACCGAATTATTTGGATATCTGATAAAAAGTTCCGTTACTAAATACGATAATAATGCACCTATAAAAAAGAGATTTTTAAGAATTGATTGTGTAAATTTAGAAATTTGAAACTGTCAAATCTTTTGTGTAAATAGATCTTTCTCGTAAATTGATTTTTTA
>CAMEPL010000126.1 GCA_945931665.1 uncultured Clostridium sp.
AATTCCATTATTTGTATTTCTATTTACATATGTGATATTCTATATTTATAATTAATAAATGATTTAAGGAGATTTTTTAATGCAGTATGGTATATTAAAAGATAAAAACTTTTTATTACTTATGTTTGGTAAAATCACTTCTCTTGTGGGAAGTTCAATGCAGAATTTTGCCCTATCTTTATTTGTTCTTGCCACTACAGGTTCTGCCACAAAATTTGCCTCCATCTTGGCTGTGTCAATTATTCCTCAGCTTATCATAGGACCTTTTGCGGGAGTATTTGTAGATTGGTTTTACAGAAAAAAACTACTAATATTTCTAGACTTCTTAAGCGGTTCCATTGCAACTTTCTTTACAGCTATCTATCTAATAAAGGGAGAAATGCCTTTAGGATATATTTATGTACTTGTTATTCTACTTTCAGTAATTTCTACTATATTTCAACCAGCACTACAAACTATCATTCCAACCATTGTTAATAAAGATGAATTGGTCAATGCCAATTCTGTCAATTCATTAGTTATGGCACTTGGTAGCCTTCTTGCACCAGTACTTGCTGGTATTTGTTATGGTGCTTTTGGTCTTAAGATAATCTTTATCATAAATGCTGTAACTTTCTTTATTTCTTCCTTTTCTGAATGCTTTTTAAATATTCCAAGAGTCAATAAAGCAAAGGAAAAAATGAATTTTCAGCTATTTAAAAAAGATTTTACAGATGGACTTAAATATACCTTTTCCAATAAGCCAGTAACTATTATAGTAACTTTAGCAATGATCTTAAATTTTACTTTATATGCAGCACAAATAGGTGAAACCTTCTTATGTAAGCAAATACTTAAACTATCTGATTTTCAGTATGGCTTAACTCAATCAATGATGGTGGCTTCTATGATGATAGCTAGTGTAATTACACCATTCCTAAGCAAAAAATATTCCTTAGGAAAAAATGTTTACTTAAGTCTCTTATTTACAGGAGTAACTGTATGTTTATGTGCTATTGTTTGCATGGATATATTTATAAATACCTTTACAAATAATTTTATCTCTTTTATCTTTGTTATGATTATTTGTTTCTTAATTGGATTCTTTCTAGGTATTACCAACATATTTGTTGCAATTTACTTTCAAGCTATTATACCTCTTGACTATATGGGCAGAGTTGGTACAGTGCAAAGCACCTTATGCATGCTTGCCATGCCACTAAGCAGTATTTTATCTGGTTTCTTATTTGATCGAATCCCAGCTTCCATAATCTTTGTGTTTTCAGGAATCCTAACAATCATTCCAGTGCTAATATACAAAAAGTTTCTTGTAACCATTGATATAGATTCAAAAGTTGAATGCAATTTTAATAAATAACTCAGTTTTATATAAAAAATGGAATTTCATATAAATCCCATTTTTTATATAAATTATTATTAAGCTATTATTTTTCTATAAAATTTTTTATAGCACCTTCAATACATTTTAAAATTCCTGGCATTATACCTATTATTGTGATTATAACTTTAAATTGAATAGTTTCTCCACTAATATTATGAAGCCAAATGAAAAATATTAGTGCAGCTAATGATCCTATTAATAAACAATTTATAACAATTGATAAAAGCTTTATTTTTAACTCTTTATCTCTTTTTTGTCTCTCCTCAACAACTAATCTTTTTAATTCAACGAAATTAGTTCTCCATCCTTGTTGAGACCACTCCTTCATCTCCTTTAATATTTCTCTTTTTATTTTTAGGCTAGAACTATCTATTATATTGCCACATAAATTACTACTAAAACATTTTGTAAAATTAACACACTTTTCTCCCTTACAAGCATGTTTAGATAACTTAGGGTCATCAAATTGTTCAATTTTAATTCCCTCAATATCTAATCTACATGGAACATGACTATCCTTTATATTACAACTATTTCTTAAAAAATAAAACATTACACTTACAATAGGTTCACCAATATTTAAAATAATCCTGCTATCAGAGTAATTATGCAAAGATATTAAAGATGTTCCTATATATCCTGGATCTAATGTAGTACTTATTGGTGATAATCCCTTCATACATAATTCTACTTTTGCATGATAAGTTCCACATATTTTTTTACTTATACTTATAGCTTCATTTGATTGAATATGTGCTGTAACACCACTGTCAATTACAATTTGCTTATCTTCATTTATTAATGATTTTTTTATCTCCAATTCATTCACATTACCGTTATCACTTGTAACTGTGACTCTATCAATCTTATATGCAATTATACTTGCAGTAAGATCATAACTTGCATTCTGTAAGTTTTTCTCTTCAAAAGGATAAATACATATTTTTTTGCCCATTAATTTCAAAATATCCTTATTACTAAGTATTGAACCATAAATATTTATCACTCCTATACACTTAATTTAATATATCATCAAAAATTACAGGAATCTTACTTTTAAACTCCGTTAGTATTATATTAGCAATCTCCCTCATTTGAGGATGAGCTGCTTTAGATGTTCTTAAAGTTAAAAAATGTCTCCATTCTCTTAAGTTCATAGTTATTACTATCTCTGATTTCAGTGAATTTGGTAATATACTTCTTGCCTCCTGAGCTTTTGAACCATTTTTTATTAGTTTTAAATAATTATCTTCTATATATTTCATGGTTTCCAACCAAATACTAAACTTTTCATCATCTTCATTCCAGAAACATGGTTTAATAAATGTTAATTCTTCTCCGAACTTATTATCTGAATAATTACAATATCTTGTACTTTCCTGACTATAGCTTGCAATTCGATGTCGTACTATTTCATGAGTTACTCCCCTATCACAAATTACTCTAATTGAAACACTTATATGTTCAATCACAGATTCATGTCCTCTTTCAATTATAGCTCTAATAAAGTTTTCAGCTGACTGATCAGTAATCTTATTCTCACTTTTATAGCAAACTCTTCCTATTTTTTCTAACTTCTTCAGTATCTTTTCTCCATCTAAATTATCCTCAAAAACGATATTTGGTTCAACTACCTTCATAAACCCTCCTACTAATTTACATTTACTGGAAATAAATTTTTATATTATTATTTTATCGCTTTAGGATATTAAATCAATATTTTTTTATCATTAATTATATTGAATTTCTTATATTACAATGCTACAATTTTATTGTAGATTTTGTTATTTTTTACAATTTATAATTTGAAAGAAATGGTGATGTTATGGACTCATCTAACACAATAAAGATTGAAAATATTATTTTTAAAACTAAATCATGTACTGAGCTAACTACTGATGAAATTAAGAAATGTTCTGAGTTATTCTCAAACCATTACGGCCATTGGGCAGAAAATTCAAATAAAGGCATTCCTGGTTCAAGAGTGAAACTTGGTAAAAAGTATTATGAACGATTTAAAACTCTTAGTAATTATTATGTTGCTATGGCTTTTTACAATGACAAATTAATTGGGCATGCATTCTATTTAAGGACCTCATTAAATAATATAGATTTTATGTCATGGGTATTACAACTTGTAGTACATACTGATTATAGAAAAAAAGGTATCGCCAAAACACTCTTGCATTCTATATGGGGATTCTCTGGAGATAAAGCTTGGGGACTTGCTACAAGTAACCCTTATACAGTTAAAACTCTTGAGTCTGCAACTTTTAGGAAAGTACAGCCTATACAAATTTTAAAAAACTTAGAAATGATTAAAATCCTTGGACAGAAGATTAATTTCATTGACTCTGAAGGTTATATTGTTAATGAATATAACAGTATAGTCAATACACATTTTGATATAGATCATAGTAACATTCCTAAAAAAATAGAAAACGCATATGGGGATAACTGGAAATTGGGTGATTTACCACCAGGATATGAATGGCTTGCTTTTACCTTTAGAGACCAACAACCTGAATTTTCTCAGAAACAATTTGACAACTTGATTGAATTTTCAGAAAGGCAGCTAAAAGATGCTTATTCAAGAATGAATATGGAAAATCAAAATTGGACAAAAGGTACCGATAATGAAGTGAATTTTATAATAAATAAATTAAATTTAACTGGAAACGAAAATATTGTTGATTTTGGATGTGGCGTAGGAAGACATTCTATAAATTTTGCTGAAAAAAATTTTAACAGTGTCTTGGGAATAGATTTTGCTACTCCTCACATAACTACAGCTATAGAAAAATCTAAAGCCAAGAATTTATCTAACATCCAATTTAAAGAGTCAGATTGTAGAAATGTTAAATTAAATAAATTATCTGATTTAATTATTTGTTTATATGACGTAATAGGCTCCTTCCCTAAAGCAGAAGATAATATTAAAATACTTTACAATATATATCACGCTCTTAGAAATGGTGGATATGCTGTTATTTCCGTAATGAATATGGAACTTACAGAGGACATAGCTATATATAGAGATGATATCTTAAAAAATCCCATTAGTTTACTTAATCTAAAACCTAGTAGTATTATGCAAAAAACTGGTGATATTTTTGATCCTGAATATTTTCTAATAGATACTAGAACAAATCTTGTTTTTAGAAAAGAACAATTTAGTAATGACAATGGACTTTCAGCCGAACATGTTATAAGAGATAAAAGATATACAAAAGAAGAAATCAGTTCTATCGTAAAGCAAATAGGTTTTACTATTTTGGATATTCGTTTTGTACAGGCTGGAAAGTGGGATCATAAATTAAGCAGTACTGATAAAAAAGCAAAAGAAATTTTATTATTTCTTCAAAAATAATAAAATTTCTTTAAATAATTATATAATTTTACTATATTTTTAACAATTTATTATTAATTAAGAATTATAATCTTTCATCAATAGTTAAATCATTTATTACGTTCTTCTCTGTTTAATTACTACTTTTGTTATTAATCACTATTATATATCAAAAAATATATTTTTTTAAAATTGATAAAAGGAGTATTAGAATTCAAATACTCCTTTTTAGTAGTCATTATCTATTAACTTGATATTTCCATTGGCTCGTCTACTGTGATTCTTATTTCTAGAACACACCGCTTAGTGGCTTTTTGGATTACTATCTTAAGATTTTTATATTCAAAACTTTCCCCTACCTTTGGTA
>CAMEPL010000127.1 GCA_945931665.1 uncultured Clostridium sp.
TATAAAATTGTTAAAAATTAATACTATAAGGAGGTAATCTACATGAAAAAACTTATATTTAGCATTATATATACAATCCCAGTTGTTGCTTTAGTTCTTGCATTGGGTACAAATTTAACTTCGACTGATAGTCCATTTTTAGCATCACAAACTAAGCAAGAATCATATTCAAAAAACGACTCTTCTACACCAAAAGAAGCATCAATTAACAAAACTAATCCTAAAAATGAAAATAGCTTAAAGGATAAAAAAACATTACATAATAAAGAGTCTAACGATAAAGAAAAAGAATCAACTAAAACAGATACTAGCTCAAATATAAAAATTCCAAAAGAATCAAATACACTTACAAATATATTAGTTATCTGTACTATTCCTAGTGATAATTCTTTTGAAAATCCACCAGATAAATTTTCAGTTTTATCATTAGATAGCGCGAATAATAAAATTACATTTATCCCTATCCCTCTCGATACATATGTAGATATCCCTGGTGTAGGCTATAAAAAATTAGGTGATACATACTCTTGGGGTGATAATACCGATTTACTACTAAAGGCTATAGAAACAAAATTTAATGCTCCTATAACTAAAGTAGTCGAAATAAATGCTGCATCACTATCTGAAATGTCAGATGAGTTGAATAAAATTGGAATCGATATGACTGAAGAAAAGCTTCTAAAATATCTAAATGAAACAAAAGTATCTAAGGCTATGGCAGAAGATATTAAATCTATACCAATTTTCAAGTATCCAAAATTAGTAAGTTGTATGAAACCATATATCAAGACAAATATGGATACTGCTAGTTTAATAAAATATGGTATTATAACTTATAAAATAGTTTCACATAAAAGTTAAGAGCTCATGCCAAGCTCCTTCTTTAAATAAAATTTTTATAAAACAAATACTCCACTTTAAGTTTTATTTAATTACAAACTTAAAATGGAGTATTTTATCTTTTCAATTTATATATATTCTTTGCTTAGTATTTCCCAATTTTCAAGTCTATCTAGTTTATAACTACTTCCTGTTTGTTTAATAACATAATCAGCACGTTCTCTTTGTAGTCTATAAGTTTCTTCTTCTGGATTATATATCTCCCAATCAACAGTATAAGTTATGCTATATACACCGTTTGATATTACTTTAGCTGACACTTTGTCATATCCTCTTAAACTTATTGTTATACCTTTTTCATACGTACTTGGAATTGATTTTTTATATTGATTATATGCATTTCCACCAGTTGTCAATTTTCCACTTAATATACTAAAATCACCGTAATTTATGGCATCTACATAATCATTAAAATACCCTGACATAAAATAAGTAAGATCATCTAGCGGAATACTTGATGATTGATTTTGACTTGTACTTCTACTAGAGTTGTTGTTTACTTGAGCATTATTTGTATTATTATTTCTAGAGGTATTAGTATTTGATGTAGATTCATTTTTAAATGCTATCTTGACTACTTTTAAAATTTTATCCCCTTCACAAATATTTAAATTTGTTCCCTGTTCTCTAAGTCCCACAATACTACAACTATTATCTAGTTTAACTATATTTGCAACGCTACTATCATCTAGTTTGTATATTAAATCTACTTTATTACTTAACGAATTAATTTTAGGTCGTATAATTACAGTTTTATTCACATCAAATACATATGTGTTATCTTTCATTTCATAATCACCATCTATAGATATTGCCTCTATAGATGTATCATCTCTAAATATACTGTCTTTTAATAAAATAAAACCTCCACCTAGTACTAAAACTATAGAGACAACGATAGCAATTATTTTAATTATATTTGTTGAACTGCCTGTGGACTGTGAAATTGATTTTTCATATATCCAATCATTGTCATTAAGTGACTTTCCACAATAAGAACAATATGTTGCCCCCTCTTTATTTTTTGTTCCACAATTTTTACAAATCATTTAACTCTCACTTCCTTTAAATTTATACTAATCTTTGACCACAATTACTACAAAATTTTGAATCCTTTTTTAATTGAGCTTTACAATTTGGACATATATATGTTAATTCATCTTTTTGCAGATTAATTTTGTGGCTTAACTCATCAATTGGTATATCATCTGTATAATTTTCACTGTCATCAGCTAGACTTTCTGAGTTTAAATTTGAGTTAATATTTTTGTCTAGATTCTGATTATTAAATTGTATTTTATTTATATCTTGTTTTGAATATTCACGTGGTGTCAGATTAGGTGTGTCGTACTCTTGAACTCTATTATTTCTAATAGACTGTTGATATTGTTGATTCCTTATATTATTAATTATATTTTCTCTTTGTTTCTTTTTTTGAATATTATCTACCAAAATCCATATAAGTGTTACTATTAAACCTACAACCCCTACTACTGTTAAAATTATTCCTAATGTATACATATTATTCCTCCCTTTCTTAAAGTATCCTTTGATTATAATTCATCAAGTTTACTTTTATCTGGATTACTTTGGCTGTATTTTCACCATTTGGATCATATTGTATAGTACTCATTTTCTTTCTTATCTTCTATTTCTATTATAACATTTGTCATATCATCTTCTCCATATTTTGCCTATAAAATATTGCTATATTATTTTTTAATCTTTAGAAAAATAATATGAAAATTTCCTTTCATATACTACTAATTTCACCTTTTACTTAAACTCAACTTAAAAAAAAGCGACCCAAGGCCGCTTTTTTAAGTAATATTTATAAATATTATTTTTGTATTTTTAAATTTTGCATTTTATCTATTTTATAAGAACTTCCTGATTTTTTAACTATATAATCAGCTTGTTCTGATTGTAATCTAGTTTCATCATTATTAGGGTTATAAATTGTCCATTTTGCAACATAAGTTACTCTATATTGCTCATTCGATATTCTCTGTATATTTATTTTGTTGTAGTCTTCTAATTGAATTTTTATACCTTTTTCATATGTATTAGGAATAGTTCTGTTAAATTCGTTATATAACTCTCCATTTTGCACTAAATCACCGCTAACGTTACTAACCATACCATAATTTATAGCATCTTCATAATTATTATAAAAACTATTCATAAGTAACTCAATCTCTTCAACTGGAATTCTCTCCTCAGTTTGAGTATTAGCACCTGGCTTATTAGTCGCAGTATTGTCTTGATTATTTATATTAGTAGATAATTCACTATTTGTATCACTTGATATATCATTTCCATTATTATTTTCTACAAATGATATCTTAACTACTTTTAAAATTTCATCCCCATTATATATATTTAAATTTGTTTCTTGAGGTTTTATTCCAACTATACTACATTTATTATCAAGTTTTACTAAGGTAGCAACACTACTATCCTCTATTTCGTATTCTAAGTCTACATCTTTACTTGATTCAACTTTTGGATTTAAAATTACAACTTTATTTAAATCAAATACATATGTATCATTATTCATCTTATAATCGCCATCTATTATTATTTCATTTATAGATATATCATTATTAAGTAATTTTCCTCTTAATAATAGATATCCTCCTCCAGCAAGTAAAACTAAAGAAAGCATAACTATTACTATTTTTAAGATAGAACTACTATTCTTTTCATTTCTACTTTCATCAATATTATTCCCACAATAAGAACAAAATGTACGATTATTACTATTACTTGTTCCACAATTTTTACAAATCATCTTATTCTCCCTATTTTATTTTTTATTTATTTTAAAGTGTAATTATTATTTAACTCGTAGTCTATTATAATAAAATAAAAAAGGAGTGTAAATATAATATTTGAATTAAATTGTTATAAATTACAAAGTATATATAAATTATTTATCTAATCGTCTTTTTCTTTTTGTAGCTCTTTTTAGTCGTTTATTAAGAGCTACTTTATCACCTTTTGCTAAATCATCTCTAAATCTACTCATTTCAGCCATAAAGTCGTCTATTACCTCTAGTAAATTTTCTTTATTTCCTAAAAATAATTCAGTCCATAGATCTTCATTTATATCGGCAACCCTTGTTGCATCTCTATAGCTTCCACCCATATAGATTTCAGTATTTCTAGCTTCTACATCACTGTTTATAAGTGAAACCGCCATAACATGTGGCAAATGTGATGTAAATGCAATTATTTGGTCGTGAAAATCAGAACTAATTCTTATAATTCTTTTAAATCCAAGTCTATATATTATCGATTGTAAAAGAAGCACATTGTCATCGTCATTTCTCTCTGTATCTACTAATAAATAATTCGCTCCTTTGTAACACTTTGCACTTGCATGGTCAATACCTTTACTTTCTTGTCCTGCCATAGGATGTCCAAAGATAAAATCCACATTATCAGGAATAATATCATCTAATTCTTTAATTAGGCTTCCTTTAATTCCTGCAACATCTGTTACTATTGCTCCATCTTTAAAGTTATTTCTATTCTCCATCATAAAGTTTTTTATTATTCTGGGATAAATACAGATAATAACTAAATCTGATATTTCTAGAAATTCTTTTGCATTATCTGAACCATCTTTTATAATACCCATATTTTTTGCTTTTACTATCGACTCTTGATTTAAATCTATAGCATATACATCCTCAAAACCAGCTTCTTTAAATGCCATGGCAAAGGAACCACCAATAACTCCTAAGCCAACAATTGTAATTTTCATGCTATATTGTTACACCTTCTAATTCAGTATACACTTGTAATTTTTTCATTATTTCATCAAATGTTTCTGGTTTTATTGATTGTTTTCCATCACATAATGCTTTTGCTGGGTTGTTGTGTACTTCTATCATAAGTCCATCTGCACC
>CAMEPL010000128.1 GCA_945931665.1 uncultured Clostridium sp.
AAAATATCTTTAGAAGACTCTGTTTTAAAAATGTCTTTATAATCGTCATCTTCAAAATCATCTTTAGAAACTTTAGTCTCGACGATTCTGTCTTTATATACTTCTTCGAAAATATCTTCAAAAGCATTTGATTTTAAAACTGATTCAACAACTTCTTCTGTTGAATTGTCTTCAACAGTCTCACAAGCGTCATCTTCTATTTTAGAAGGAGTAGAAGTCTCATAAGACTCGTAAGATTTAGCATATGATTTTTCTTCTTTTCTTTTATTCGATTTAGATGATTTTAGCGAGAAGAAATGTGCAGTCCACTTTTCACAGTAATTATTGATTTCGTCGACAACAAGTTGTGAAGGGCTGTCGAATAAATCGTGTCCAAAATGAGGTTTTTCATAAATTGCACTGACACAACCAAGCAGCAAACTTGAATTTATATACATCCAAGTGTAGTCGCTTTCCAATCTACGTATTAAATCATCTCCATATATGTACCTATAATCGTCTAATATGTCGCTATTTTTAGCCTCATAAATATCGTGTATAATGTTTTTTCTCTGCATATCAGAGAATATGTCCATCCACTCATCTACACTAAGCAATCTTCTATGAGTTAAAATCGAGCAAATATGATCGTTTAAATCGTCCATAAGATTGTAATAATATACAATATCTTTTTTCAGCATATCAGTATAAGCGATATTGTCGCCACATGCGCGATCTAACTTTTTCTCAAACACGTCATTTTTAAGTAAGTTTCTTAAGTCTTCGAAAGTCATGGTGTTTAAGCCTGTATTTCTGTAAGAATAATCTGCAATAGAAGGAATAGCCCTTTTTGCGTTGTTAGTTAAAATTTCTGTGTTTTGTGAGGGTTTTTCAGAAGTCTTGTTAGAAGATAAAGATGAAAATAAATCTTTAAAAAAACTCATTAAATTTTCCTCCTCAATATATTAAACTCTTCCAAATTTGGATGAGCCTTTTATATTGTATCATAAAGTTGGTGTAATGAGGAGAGGGGTAGTTGCGAGAGTGGTGGAATTTTTTTAGATAGTTATATTAAATCTTTAAGACTGTAGATTATTTGTCTACAGTCTTTTAGTTTTAGCATATATAAACAGCTACATCACTTTTGTTTGAACAGTACATATTTGTATTATTTATCATTAGACTTACTAAAATAAATATTTATTTAAAATCGCAATAGTTATAGCATTGTTACTACAACAAGTATTTGAATTTGAAGGTGAGTATACAACTTTTGCACAGCTAGTCAGCGTATTTGGACAATTTGACTTAACATAGGCTCTAAATGTAATCGATTTTTGTTCATATGGTCTAAAAATACCTAGATTAATATTGCATAAACTTACACAATCTAAAGGCATATTGTTTAAAAAAAGTGTGTTTGGAATAAAACAAGCAGATTCTGATAAAATATTAGAAAACATAATAGGAGAATCATAAGTACCTATGTTGAGGTTGCTTGTGTTACATATGCAAATACTAAATGTTATAGTATCGCCTATACAAGCTGAAAATCTGTCAGCTCCATTTGTAATACAAAGATAATCAGTTGGACAAGATGTAGTAACATTATTTAGGTCAATAACTCTTCTCAGCATAATATCATCAAGAGCAAAATAAAGTGGAATTACACTTAAAATATTCAATGAAACATAATTATTTGCGCCTGTATTAAATTTTATACCTATTTCTTGCCATATTGGTAATTTAGGGTCTGTATCTATCATTTGCTCCAAATTACTATATAATGTAGTATTACTATTTAAGCCATCTATAGATACACCTATTTTTGAACTTGCTGCAGGTTGATTTTTATTTAAACTCGAAACCCATGCTGTAAGCAGATATGTTGTATTTGGTTGAAGATTATTTACAGTAGTAGATAGAGTTTTAAATTTTGAATCATTACCACCTATAATTTGCATTCTGCCGGTTTCTATGCTTGTTGTATGGTCGGATAATCTCCACCAATTATAAGTTTCTGTTTCATTATAAGGTTGTGTCAGATTACCAATAGTATAATATCCTGTAGGTATTTCATTTGATTGCTTAATCCATGTAAATTTCGACAATATATCTCCTGGATATGGATTGTCAGCAGGGCCATTATTAGGGTAGCTTCCCTTAACAACTTTCCCAAATGTTCCATTATCACCAGCAGTTATTAAATTCTCAGGCAATATAGTAATATTGTTATCTGGTGTAAAAGATTTATATAAAGCAGGACCGATAAAAAAGTATGAAATATCGACTTCTTCATTATTAATAACTTCAACATTTATAGTCGTAGGCATTACAGCATTCAATGCATTCATTCCCTCGACACGTCTGTCTACTGGGATTGCACTTTCATAACCAGGAACTTTTCCTTGAGTGATTTCTGGTTCTGGTTTTGCATATAAAGTATAGTCTGCAGGGCTAGGAGTAATAGGGCCGTTATATCCATCTACAACGCTTAGTTTATAATTTCCAATAGGTACATTAATAAATTCAAATTCGCCAACTCCATCACTTAAAGTAGCAATTGTATTAAGACTGCCATCAGTACTTTGTAAAACTAAAGGTGTATTGGTAATAGCACCGTCTGTTTGAAAATCTATTTGTGCATTTCTATTTACATCAAAAATTATTACACCTGTTACATTTGACATTAAAATCACCCTCCTTACATTGAGTTAATTTTTAACACTATAAAATAAAACTAAAGTGTTATTATATAATATTTTGAAAAATATAAAATGTTACCGAAATTAATAATATAATGTTGAAATATAGTAAAAAACTATATGATATATTTAAAACTAAAAATATATTTTGAAAAAATTATGTTATTTGTCGAGAAATGTAATAATTTAAATATAAAAAAAAGAAGGCTATTTAAATACATTTATCTAATAAATAAATAATCGAATTTTATCATTAAAAGATTACAAACAATAGTTTTAATAGGTGTTTTAATTCAAAGGGGCGATATTTATGTTGGACAGAATAGATGAATTGATAGAAATAGCTAAAAAATATGTAAAGATGGGTTATGATCCGATTGATGCTATTAAAATAGCAGAAAAGAAAATATACGAAAAATATTTAAATAGCTGAGGTAATAAAAATGTACATATTTAAACGGCTATATTAAAGTAAATTTTAAAAATAGTGCTATTAAAAAATAGGCGAAAAATAATCTAGCATTATGCATATGCCAGATTATTTTTTGTGAGAAATAAAGTTTGTTTTTATTTATTTAAAATAATTTCTAAAAGTCTATTTTCGTTTATACTAGTCATACATTTATTTTTTAGCCAGTGGTTTGAACAGCCACAACAGTCTAAGATTACGCATTGTGGAGCAAAGTTAAGTCTCAATGCCTTAAGCCCGCCGGAAATTAAGTTCGGAGCACAAGCAATGCCTACTATGCCTATATTTTTATTTTTTTTAATATCTAAAGATGAGAGAGTTGTCTCATGTTCTATAATATATACTTTGAAATTATATTTTTCTCCAAGTCTAGTAATTTTATTGACGTTGCAGTTTTTAGAGCAGTGGTTACACTTGCCACCATAAGAAGTCTCAGAGCGTCTGCATGGTGTTTTGTCTTGTGTCATACATCCAGGCAGAAATACTATCTTTTTATCTGTATTTAAAAAATCACTCCTAAAAATATCGTTCATAACTTCTGAAAAAATCATATTAAAATAATACTGTATGGGACCCTTGCCACAGTAGATTATATCTTCTTTATTATAGTGGTCTTTTTTATAGGTATTTAGATAATTTTCTAAATTAGGCATATAAATTGCCAAATTATCATCTCCGAGTGTTTTCATATAAGTTACAAGTTCTAATGTAAAATCAAAAAAGAAGCTTATATATTCTTTGGGCTTTGTTTTTAAAAATCCAAGCCAAACTCTAAGCCTTATAACTTCCTCTTTAAAGTCGGAGGTTGCATCTAGCCAGTTTATCAGTTTTGAAAAATAATTTATATTGTAAAAAGTATATCTATAATTAGAATCATTATTAAAGCTAGATTTAAAGATTTGATTTTCTTTATTTAGAGTATAAAGAGATGTATTTATTCTTCCTCTTATCAAATCAACTTGCGGCTTTAATTTTGAATCTCTGGCTCTATTTAAAAAGCTATATACAGGTGAGAGATATGATTTAAAATTTGATGTATAGTCAATATATTCGTAAAATAAAACACCTATCATTAAAATTTCAATAAAGTAGTATTTATTTTCTTTTAGATCTTCAAAATCGCATACATATTTTTTAAAGTCATATATATATCTTTTAGATTTGTCTAAATCTTTTTTTATAATCATATCTCCAAGTTTTCTCAAAGTAAGGTAGTAGTCTTCGTAGTTTAATTTATCTATTTTTAAGCAGTAAGTTATCAAGATATCGCCTCCCAAAAATCTCCCATTATTAAAGAGAGCGCCTTAATTATTTACTAATATTATACAAAAAATATATATAGACTTCATTAAAAAAGACTTGACATTTTATAAAAATATATAGATTTTCTTTAAAAAGTATTAATAAAATATAATAATACCGAGTAGGAAAGAGTAATGATTACAAATATATAAAAACAAGTGGATTTTTCTATGTTTTTTTGAAGTTTTATTTTAAAAACTATGTGTAAATATACTTTTGCCTAAAATCACTCTGAAATTATATTTCCCCACAGTTTTTAAAATAAAATTCACTGCGTTCATAGCGCCAACGAATCAAAGATTCCGTTGCTTAAAATTCACT
>CAMEPL010000129.1 GCA_945931665.1 uncultured Clostridium sp.
GGCAAAGATTATATTATAAAAAAAGTAGAACTAGAGCCATTAGTAAAAAAGGTCATCAAGAGAAATCAACGAGATTTTATAAGTAAAAGAATAAGTTTAGAACTTAAAAATTTAGAGCAAGTAGTTTATAGTGACTCAAAGTGGATAGAATTTATTTTAAATCAGATAATAGTAAATGCCGTAAAATATTCAAAAGGAAATAATGATAAAATCGATATAGAAAGCCAAAAACAAAATAACTCTGTAATACTTTCTATAAAAGATGATGGCGTTGGCATAAATGAAAAAGATATTGACAGAGTATTTGAAAAAGGATTTACTGGTGAGAATGGAAGAAGTTTCGGAAAGAGCACGGGTATAGGGCTTTATCTATGCAAGAAGTTATGTAATAAATTAGGACTTGGGTTACATATAGAATCAAAAGAGAATTATGGAACAAAAGTAACTGTTATATTCCCAATAACAGAAAATATAACAGAATAATAAAAAGACTATCTAGGACAATTTGTGCAGATAGTCTTTTTGTATTATATCATTTAAAGTATGAGATATATAATTTATTGAGGTGAAAATATGGAAAATAAAATTGATGTAATTAATCTTGAACATGTAGATAAAAGTTATGGCAAGAAAAAAATTTTACAAGATATATGTTTGAGAGTAGAAGAGGGGAGTATATTTGGACTTTTGGGACCTTCTGGATGTGGCAAGACGACAACTGTTAAGATAATTGCCGGGGTATCAAATAAAGATAGTGGAAAAGTATATGTGTTAAATAGTGAAATGCCGAATTTAAATACAATGAGTCAAATTGGATATATGGCACAATCAGCAGCACTTTACAATGATTTATCTGCATATGATAATTTTAAATTCTTTGGAAGTTTGTATAAATTAAAAAAGGAAGAATTAGAAGAGAGGATACAATACTTAGCCAAACTTACTAATTTAGAGCAAGATTTAAATAAAAGAGTAAAAAACTTTTCAGGTGGAATGAAACAGAGATTGTCACTTGCAATAGCATTGATTGCAAATCCAAAAGTACTTATTTTAGATGAGCCAACAGTTGGGATAGACCCTGTGCTTAGAAAAAGTATATGGGATGAACTGTATAGATTAGCAGATAGCGGTGTGAGTATTTTAGTAACAACACATGTTATGGATGAGGCAGTAAAATGTCACAAGCTAGCGATGATGAGAGAAGGAAGAGTTTTGGCAGTTGGAACACCAGAGCAAATAAAACAAGAAGCTAATGTAGAAAGTCTTGAAGATGCGTTTATTTATTTTGGAAAGTTAGGTGATAATAATGAGAATTAAGGCGCTTACAATTAGGATATTAAAACAATTACTAAATGATAAAAGAACAATAGGACTTATAATAGTTGCGCCTATAGTAATATTATCACTAGTTTACTATATACTTTGCGGAAACACTACTGAATACCAAATAGGAATAATAAATGCACCACAAAGCTTTTTAGATGAAATAAAAGATGAAAATGACGATGATGTTATTATAAAAACTGAAAAAATAGATAAAAAAGATATTGATAAGCAGATTAAAGAAGAAAATAAGATAGCAGTAGTCGATATGGATGATGATTTTAAAGATGTAAAAATATATATAGATGGAACTGACAATGCAAAATCTACAAAGGCTATAGCTTTAATAAAAGGGGCAATCATATCTGCATATGTTGAAAATTCAAAAGAAAATTTAGAAACTATAAAAGAGAATATTTCAAATTTAAATGATTCTATAAAGGATATATCAAAATTAAATCCGAATATAGGCAGTAATTTAAATTTAGATGATATAGATACTGATAATATAGAATTTAGCGAAACTAATTTTAATACAGAATATATTTATGGAAGCGAAGATCAATCTATGTTTGACAATTATGCAGCGCCACTAGTTGGAATAATTGTATTCTTCTTTGTATATTTACTTTCAGGAATAAATTTTTTAAATGAGAGAACATCAGGGACACTAGAAAGATTACTATCAACACCTATAAAAAGGGGTGAGATAATAATAGGATATGTACTTGGTTTTAGTACTTTAGCAGTAGTCCAAACAATACTTATTACATTATTTGTTGTATATGTATTGGGGGTAACACAAGTTGGAAATATCCTATATGTGCTTTTGATAAATTTGTTGACATCAATTAGTGCATTAATACTTGGAATGCTTCTATCAACTCTTGCAAATAATGAATTCCAATTCGTTCAATTTATACCGATAGTTATATTGCCACAAGTATTTTTATGTGGATTATTTGAATTAAGTGGAGTTTTAGATATTATAGGTCATTTTATTCCACTGTATTATACAACTGAATCATTAAAAGAAGTAATGCTTAGAGGAAATGGATTTTTATATATTGCTCGAGATTGTATAATTTTAGCTGCATTTTCCGTAGTATTTATGTTTTTAAATATTAGACTTTTAAAGAAACAAAGAAGTGTATAAAAATAATAAATAACGAATTTTATTAATACAAATTTAACAAAAATTGCTATAATTTAAAGATAAAAGATATTTATAGTTATGGAGGATAAAATAGCATGAGTGTAATACCTTACGTAGTACAACAAACAGGAGCTGGAGAGAGAAGTTATGATATATATTCTCGCTTATTAGCTGATAGAATTATTTTTTTAGGAGAACAAGTTACAGATGCTTCTGCAAGTGTTATAATAGCGCAACTTTTATTTTTAGAAGCAGAAGATCCAGATAAAGATATTTTTCTTTATATAAATTCGCCAGGCGGTTCAGTAACAGCAGGATTCGCGATATACGATACTATGCAACACATAAAATGCGATGTATCGACTATATGTATAGGTCTTGCCGCTAGTTTTGGAGCATTTTTATTAGCAGGTGGAGCAAAAGGAAAGAGATTTGCACTTCCAAATTCTCAAATTATGATACATCAACCTCTAATAGGCGGAGACGGGATACAAGGTCAAGCTACTGATATTAAGATTATGGCAGATAATATAGTGAAAACTAAACAAAAATTGAATGAAATTTTATCTAAAAATACAGGAAAAAGTATAGAGGAAGTATATAGAGATACAGAAAGGGATAACTTTATGAGTTCAGAGGAAGCTCTAGAATATGGGTTAATAGATTCTATTATATCTAGAAGTGTTTCTTTAGATAAATAGAAAAATATTTCGTTATAATAAAAAGATTGATGTAATAATTTAAATACATCAATCTTTTTTTATTATATTAATATAAGTTTTTATAAAAGGATATGAATGATTGATATTTAATATTTAATATATATAATTTTCTATGCGTTGTAAAAAAGTTAGGGGGAGTTGTTATGAAAAAGTTAATAAGTATTATGGCAGTTGTGATATCTATATTGCTTGTAGGGTGTAGTAATAATATACAAAAATTAAATCAAAGTACAGATCCAAATAATAATGAGCTTCAAAGTAACAAAAATGAGATTTCATACCAAGATTACATTGGAAAATGGTCATATACTATAGAATATACACAACAAATTGGCTCATCTTCAGAGACATATGAAGTAAATATTAAATCAATAGATGGTAATAATATTGTATTTGACTATAATTTTTATCCCCATACTGGTAGTGCAACTTTAAATATTGAAAATCCAGATATTAGTGGAACTATTGTAAATGGAAAAGTTAAATTTAACTATGAGGATATAGATTATAATCAAGCACGAGGAATGTTACATTTAAAAGATAATAAATTATATCTTAGTTTAAATGGTGAAACGAGATATGATACATTAAATAATGAAGAATTGACAAAAGAAGGTCGTATTGAAACTAAGTAAAGTTTATGAATTATAAAAAAGTTAGGGGAGATATTTATGAGTAATAAAAAAGAAAATAGAGCATTTAATGAAATGTATATAGCTGCAAAAAAGCGTCTTGAAGGAAGAGAGCCTCTAGAAATAGCACAAAATTCTGGAGCAGAGTTTGATGAAAAAACATCTACTATAAAAATAAAAAGTTTAGATAGAATTGTAGAGATATCATATCCAACTTACGATATCTCTGAAAATAGAGATGATTGGCAAGTTTTAACTTTACTTCATTATCTAGATTTAGCAGATAAGACACCTGTATCATATAAATTAATCCATTTTGGTGAGTTAAAAGATGGTCTTATTAGAGGTGCTAGATTTGATAAAACTGCTGAATTTGAGTTAGAGCGTTTTTTGAAAAATAAACAACCTCAAGAAGTTATAGAGGTATTTAAATCTTTAGATGGTAAAATTATAGATTCAAAAGCAGATTTATCTGCTGTGTTTTATATTTATCCATATTATCCTGTAACTTTAAATATATGGTTTGAAGATGAAGAATTTCCTGCTACGGGAAAAATATTCTTAGATAAAACTGCAGACCACTATCTTACAATAGAGGATGCTGTCGGAGTCGGTGAGATTATGCTAAAAGCAATAAATGATAGATATATAAAATTATATGGAAATAGAGTTTAAATTAAATAGGCTTGTTATATAAATTTGTTTATGATATAGTACATAGGCAGTTAAATAAGAAAGGAATTTTTAAAAATGGCAGATATAAATGAATTTAATATAACAGACGAGGAACTTCGTGAAATAGAACAAATTACAGAATTAGCACAAGATTG
>CAMEPL010000130.1 GCA_945931665.1 uncultured Clostridium sp.
CTCTTTTGTCTACAAATCCTAACTTATGATAATTATATTTTAATATTTCCTTAACCTCTGCCATCATATTTTTATTTTTTAAAAGTCTTTCTAAGCCTTCCTGTAATGAATTTAAGTTCTCTTTTTCTGGACAGTTGTTATAAAAAGTATAATACATCATGTTCAATCTCTGTAAGTAATTTAATTTTATTATTTCTAAAAAAATATGCAAATCTATATATCTTTATATATTGTTAATTCCATTCTAGTTATCTTCTCATTCTTTATTATTAAGAACTCTCTATCGTTTTTACTGTTATCCTTTATTTTATCGTAACATCTCTTGTCATTATTAAATCGAAATGTTATATAATGACTTAAACATATTTCCTGATTTTCGTTCTTGTCCGATTCATGTAACTTTAACCATCCCAAATAATAAATTCCTATATCGTCTAAATATACTCTTACTGCCATACCTCTCTCATCTTTATATTGCTTATTTATATCTTTTATTCCACTATTAATTTCTTGTATCATTTCACTACTTTTAATCTTTTGCCAAACATCATTAAAATAACAACATGTAGTTTTAATTCTATCAACTAAAACTCTTAATAAATCAAACATTGACATTAATTTTGAAAAACAAACTTTAAATATATATTTAGTAATACTCTTTGCTTTATTATCGTTATAAACCTTGCTCTCTATATTATCTAAACAAGTTGATTCAATACTAGTTCTTATACCAAATAACTTTAATAATTTTTTTATCATTTTAGAAGATATCACTCTATTAGCTATAATCGGTACTGCAATTGCCATTATTAACAATTGCAATTGCAGCTCTTCTCCCACGTTCTTACCAGTAATCTCATTTAGTAATATTATATATACATAACTTATTACTACTGCTTTTATTATAAAATTATCATTTTTACTTGCTTTCCTTCCAACAATAAAATGATATAAATACAATGTAATAATACCAGGATATACATATTGAAAATTGCCTATTATATACGATATAATTTCAACCATTTTTCCTATATCTCCTACCTATAAAAAATCTAAAACTTAATTTCTTTAGGTAATGTTCCCCCTGGTTCAGTCTCTTTTAAATGTAAAACTAATCTTCCCTTACTTCTATCACACATATTTTCTTTCTCTATATAATTACCTGCATTATAAAAACTCATTGACTTATTAAAGCTATCCCTTAATGCCCTTTTACTAACCCCAAGTGTTTCCTTTATTTCTCTCGAATACTCCTTTTTGCTCTTGCGAGTTACTTTAGTTGATTTTTGCACTTCCTCTTTAATGTAACCGCTATATTTTTTTCCAGATGATACTAATATTACATCTATTTTATCATTTTTAATTGCTACTATTTTAATACTTAATTTTCTTTTTGATGATTTTTTCTGTTTTCTCATTGATTTAATTCCCTTCCCTTTACAAATTTATTTACAGTTTTCCTTATACCAATCATTCATGTATATATTATGAATATTGCTTTCATATAAAACTTGTCCACCACTTGTATATCTATTCATAAACCCCTTATATTTATCAGTAAGACTATCATATATACTTTTAGTAATAATAAGGGACTTTCTTCCGTCTCTTCCAGCTTTATTGCATATATGACAAGCCGAATTTACAACATCCCCCATCCAAACAACATCATTTATAGAACTATCAGTATATCCCGCTTTAACCATCAACGCTCTACCATAATCAATACCTATCCCAACCTTTATTTCTGAATAATCCTTTTTATATAACTTATAGTTTAATATTGTTATTAATGAGCTTAATTGCCCTGCTATTTCAAATACAGTATTCTTATCAATATTATTTTGTGTATCAAACACACCCCAAACGCAATCGCCATTTATGTTAATTTCCTTACAAATATCATATGAATTAATAATAGCAACACATTCAGATATAAAACATCTATATATTTTAGCAAGCGTTGGTCTTTTATGCTTATCAGTCATATCAGAAGAACCTATTATATCTATAAATAAACATGTTACATTAACGTAACAACCATTTTTATATGTTAAAGTATCCCTTGATGGTATACTATCCTTTTCAATAAATTCTTGATTACTAACATTTAATATCTCATCTATTCTCGCTGAACTTTTATCTACATCATACTCCATAATATGATTAGCTTGCATTTATACCATCTCCTTAAATCAATCTAAAAACCATACATACAAACCATAAAATAACAGTTATAAACAAGCATTTTAATCCTCTATTATAGCTTTTAATTTTTTTACTACAAATTTTTGAATTTGTATGTATCTGTTCACATAAATCCTCCAAAATCTCATCTTCATTTAACTTTCTCGAATTTGTTCTATATATATCTAATTCCATCCCTGCAATAGTACCAAAGAAAAAAAAAGAATTACTATTATTATCATTATTTACTTTAGCTTTGATAGCACGCATAAAACAAATAATAGATACAAAACTGCTAATATATAGGCATACTACTAACACTATACCTATTAACATACCTATTAACTGTATCACAGTTATTTGAGATGCATGGACATTACTGGCTTTGGTAAATGCCCTAGGCAAACCATGTACAAAAATAAATCCCATCAAAACTGAAATAAATGTAAGCCCATAAGATATTTTTGCATCTACATTACTTATCCACGAATTAACAATTTCTAATGTTCTATATGCATCTTCCTTTTCGTATCTTTTTTTTTCATCCATACTAATACCCCCTAAGTTGTTTAATTTTTAATAAATAACTTTCAAATCTCTCTCTATATCTATAATCAATAGTTTTATTGACTATTGATTTTTCAATTTCATCATACAATTTCCATAATATATTATTGGTATTCGCCCACTTAATAACATTCTCCTCTAGATGAACCCAAAATCTATTTTTTTTAGCCATAATAATCATTATATTATATGCTTCCTCATACATTTTAAAATGTGAATATATATCTATTAACTCGTTATCTACTTTTGTTATAATATCTCCGTATTCATAATTTAATTTTTCACTTATTTTTCTATAATCGCTAATTAACTTTAACCACCATTCCTTTGTAAATTGACTTATTAATTCTTTCTTAATAAATGTAGTGCTAATTAAATTCTTAATTGATTCAAGATACTCTTCCCTTACTAATGTTAAATCTTCTTTTAACCTATAATTTTCTCTATTAATCTCTCCTATTCTAGCAGCTCTATCCTTTATATCTTCTTTTAGTATTTCATTCTCTTTCTTTATCCTTTCCTCCAATACTGCTAGCTCTTTTTCACGAACTATTAATTTATTCTGTAATTTTTCTATTGCATTAATTCCCTCTGCCAACTGATAACTTGTATCCATTACTACTCTAGTATCATCATTTACCTTTACAGGTGTTCCTAACTCCTCATTATAGTCTAAATAAAAATTATTAGTTACATATCCTTCATACAAATTTTCGCCTTTATATTTAGCTGATTTAGTCCAAATATTATCTATTTTTAACTCCTCAGATAACTTCTTATAAATACTATTTGAAATAAAAATTTCTGAACCTTCCGCTATATCTGAATATTTACTTGCATAATTAGTTACATTTCCAACCCATACACAACTTACTTCATTCTCCTTTTCATCATCTTTTTCATTTCCATACATACCTACTTTAGTTACAAGAACCTTTCCATAATCAATTCCTATTCCACATTCAATAATTTTACCATTAACATTATTTTTTAAATGCCTATTAAGGCTATAGTCAATTACTGTCTGTAAACTTCTTGCACAGTTGACAGCTTTATCTGATGCTGAGCTTATGCAATTTCCATTCTCATCCATGGAGTCAATAAAAACTCCCATAATCCTATCCCCCATAAATTGCCTAGTTACACCATCATTCTTTCTTACACACTCTACTGCCATTCTCATAAAAGAACGATATATCTTAACCATGCTTTTAGCTTGGCTGCTTTCTGTTAAATATGTTGATTTTCTTATATCTATAAACAAAATAGCCGCCATAATTGCATAAGTTTTATTACTATCTTGCAATGTATCAATTGTTGGCGGTAAATCTGACTCTCCTTCAATCTCTTCAACAACCGCCTTTGTAATATTTTCTATTCTACTATTAAGATTATCAAAATCCTGTTTGCTTAACATTTATACCCCCTTAATTATACATATATTGTATCATTTTCCATTATATTTTGCATAAAAAGTAGACTTACATAATATGATATGCTCCCTTTATAGTAGACAGTTAAAATAATAAAAATTGTTACTATAGAGGGAGCTTTTTGTTATGGGAAGAAAATCTAAGATATCACATGAAATTAAACTTCAGATAGTAGAGGATTATTTAGCAGGAAAGATTAGTTTACAGAGCACTGCTAAAAAATTAGGTGTTAACTGAACTGCAGTTGATGGATGGATACGTAAGTATAAAGCTTTTGGCAGAGAAGGTTTAATAAATAAAAGATATAATTCATCATATTCTTCTGAAATTAAAACTCAAGCAGTTATTGATCATCTTAATGGCAAATGATCGTTAAATGATATTTGTATTAAGTATAAAATAAGTGCTATTAGTATTCTCCA
>CAMEPL010000131.1 GCA_945931665.1 uncultured Clostridium sp.
AGGTTGAAACAAAGTTCGACGTATTAAATCAAGAGTTTTCACTTGAATACGACAGAAATCCAATTGAAACAATAAAAACAAGACTAAAATCACCAGATAGCATAGTAAAAAAATTAACTAGAAGAAATCTACCTCTTACAACTGGGTCAATAAGAGAAAACTTAAATGATGTGGCAGGGGTGAGAGTTATATGTTCATTTACCGAAGATATATATCTATTGGCAGACTGCCTTTTGCAACAAGACGACGTAAAACTAATTCAAGTAAAAGACTACATAAAAAATCCAAAACCAAATGGATATAGAAGTTTACATTTAATAATTGAAGTGCCGATTTATCTAAAAGACCAGAAAAAAAATATGAGAGTAGAGGTACAGCTTAGAACGATTGCTATGGACTTTTGGGCTAGCTTAGACCACAAGCTTAGCTACAATAAAGAAATACCAGATGATGAAGCAAATATCCTTAAAAGAGAACTTTTAGAATGTGCACAGGCGAGTTCTGATTTAGATAGACGCATGGAAGATATAAAAAATAGAATTGTAGATAAATAAAGTATAAATTACGAAATATTAAAAAAAGACGAGCAGTGCTCGTCTTTTATAGTTAAAAAGTTAGCAAATGTATTTAGAAATAGGAGAATTTTTGTTATATAAGACATAATATAATATAAAATAAATTATATAATTTGCAGAGTAAAATATATTAAATACAAAATTTACTTTAACTAGAGTTTAATATAAAGTACATAAAATTATGCTAGTATATATTTAATAAAATAAAAAATATTACTAAATAAATATATAAAAAGCTATATTTTTAAAAGGGTTTAAAATAAATATTTTTTGTATATTTCAAAAGAAAAAATCTAATTTAGGATTTTAAAATTCAAGATTGTATAATAGGAGTTATGTAGGGTATGTTAAGAGGGAAATTAGTTGATCCGGTTGTTAAAGCATTAGTTAACAATAATGCTATTGATAAATTTGAAGATAATATGATGCCTTTCAAAAGATTGATGGCTTATTATAAGTGTGCCATTATGGAAGTTGAAACAAAATTTAAGGTGTTGAATCAAGAGTTTTCGCTTGAATACGATAGAAATCCAATTGAGACAATAAAGACGAGATTAAAAACAACAGATAGTATAGTAAAAAAATTAGCAAAAAGAGATTTACCACTTACTGTTGAATCAATAGAAAAAAATTTAAACGATATAGCAGGGATAAGAGTTATATGTTCTTTCCCAGAAGATATATACGTATTGGCTGATTGTTTATTACAACAAGACGATATAAAATTAATCCAAGTAAAAGATTACATAAAAAATCCAAAGCCAAACGGATATAGAAGTTTGCATCTTATTGTAGAAATACCAATATTTTTAAAGGACAAAAAGAAAAATATGAGGGTAGAAGTACAGCTTAGAACGATTGCTATGGATTTTTGGGCTAGTTTAGATCACAAGCTTAGCTATAAAAAAGATATACCAAAAGATGAAGAGGAATTGTTAAGGAAAGAACTACTAGAGTGTGCACAAATTAGTGCAGATTTGGATAAACGTATGGAAGAAATAAAAAACAGGATTGTAGACAAATAAGATTATATGATATTTAAAATGTCATATAAATGTAAATTTATTATATATATTAGAGTGATATAATTTATTTACAAAATAAATTTATTTAAATGCTAATCAAAGGAGGATGAATAGATATGAATAAATCAGCTTATCTTACAGTAGAAAACCCAATGGCTGCAACATTTAGATATCTAGCAATATCAATAATGTTTATGTTTGTAGGTTTTTTATTTGGTAAATTGTTTATTCCAGCATCATTAGTATATATAGCAAATATATTTGTAGTAGTATTAGTTGTAGGGCTTTTAATTTTTTCACTTATGTCTAGAAAAAATGTAATACCAAGAAGCTTCTCAATGAATTTCGTATATTTATTTACATTTGTAGATGGAATATTAATGTATCCGATTTTAACTTATTACTTATATGATTTAGGGACAACCTTATTTATGAATATAGTTTTAAGTACTTGCGCTATATTTGCAGTATTTGCATTTATATCACATAGCAAACCAGCAGGATATTTTATAGGTTTCGGAAAAATATTGCTTACAGGCTTAGTTGTACTTATTGCTATGTCAGTGATAAATATATTTTTTAATACATCTACATTTAATATATTAGTTAGTGCATTTGGTATAATACTTTTCTCAGCCTATATTTTATATGATGTAAGCGCATTAAAATATGATATTGAGTCTGGTGGGGTAACTTGTAAAAATGATTTATCAATACATGTACTTAACTTGTATCTAGATTTTATAAATATACTACTTGACTTACTTAGAATAGTATCAGATTTAAATGATTAATAAAAATAAACGTAAAATAAAAAGACGGGCTATGCTCGTCTTTTTATTTTACGTTTATAATCTTAGATAGATAATAATTCTAAAATTATTCCATTATATCTACATTTTCACCTTTTAAAATCTTATTTATATTTCTAACTGCACACATTTTGCCACACATTGTGCAAGTATCTTCATTTTCTGGTTTAGATTCGGATCTGTATCGTCTTGCTTTTTCACTGTCGATTGCTAAGTCAAACATTTTTTCCCAATCTAGGTCACGTCTTGCTTGACTCATTTTATTATCCCAATCTGATGCACCTGGTATTCCTTTTGCAATATCGGCGGCATGGGCTGCAATTTTTGATGCTATTATGCCTTCTTTTACATCTTCTAGGTTAGGTAATCTAAGATGTTCTGCTGGAGTTACATAGCATAAGAAAGAAGCTCCATAAGTTGCAGCAATTGCACCACCTATGGCAGAAGTAATATGATCATATCCAGGGGCAACATCTGTAACAAGAGGTCCTAATACATAAAAAGGCGCACCATTGCATATAGTTTCTTGGATTTCCATATTTGCTTTTATTTGATTGAGTGGCATATGGCCAGGACCTTCTATCATAACTTGAACGTCTTTTTCCCATGCACGGTTAGTTAATTCACCTAATGTAACTAGTTCTTCTATTTGAGATATATCGCCAGCATCGTGGATACTTCCTGGTCTGCATGCGTCACCTAAACTAATAGTAACATCATATTGTCTGCAAATATCCAAAACTTCGTCGTAATATTCAAAGAATGGGTTTTCGTTTCCTGTTAACTCCATCCAAGCAAAAATTATAGAACCACCTCTAGAAACAATATTTGTAAGGCGTTTTGATTGTTTAAAGCGTTCTGCTGTATGTTTATTTACACCACAATGAATAGTCATAAAATCAACACCATCTTCGGCATGCATTCTGACTATATCTATCCATTCTTTAGCAGTTATAGTTTTAAGTGGTTTGTTGTAATAAACAACAGCATCGTATATTGGAACTGTACCGATTATAGCAGGACATTTTTCAATCAATTTTCTTCTGAATTTTTGAGTATCGCCATAAGAGCTAAGGTCCATTATTGATTCGGCACCCATATTTACAGCACTCATAACTTTTTCCATTTCTAAATCTATATCTAGACAATCTCTAGAAGTTCCAAGGTTTACATTTATTTTAGTTTTTAATTTTTTACCTATACCATAAGGTTTTAGAGATTTATGGTTTTTGTTTGCAGGAATACAAACTTTGCCTTGAGCTACTAAATTTACTAATTCGTCTATATTTATATTTTCGTATTCGCTTACTTGTTTCATTTCATTTGTTATTATGCCTTGTCTTGCGGCATTCATTTGAGTTGTGTAATTCATATTTTTCTCCTTAATTTAGATTTAAAATATAATTACTTGCAAGTATTTTTAACTAGTTAAATTTGAACAATATTGAAAATATATATACATGGAGGTTTTATTGGGAAGTAATTTAGATTTAATAAATTATTGTAGAAATTTTGTATAAAAAAATCGTACAAATAATGTACGATGAAGATTTAAATTAATGTATGTAAATACAATAATATAAACTCCCTTATCGGCATTATCCGGCAGGTTCTGAGGGTTTAGAAAAAATTCAATCTCAGCAAAAGCTCCCCTGTATATATCTTAATTACAATTTTATGGTAACATATGGCAAGGTATTTTTCAATACAAAAGATTATAAATCTAATATCAATGATTGTTATAGTTTTGTTTAGTTGTTGATAAAATGATAAAGTTTCAGTTTAAGAAACTTTTTTTATAAAAGTAGCTTTTAACTCAATTGTTCAGGGCTAATTCAAAACATATAATTTAAGTATAAAGAGGTGAAAAATATGAACAAAATTAACATCGGAAAAAATATAACAAAGTTTAGACGAAGTAGGGGAATTACGCAAGATGAGCTTGCTAATTATATAGGCGTGTCTAAGTCATCGGTATCAAAATGGGAGAATAATATAACTTATCCGGATATAGTATTACTTCCACAATTAGCGACATTATTCAATATATCATTAGATGAACTTATGGGGTATGAACCACAACTTACAAAAGAAGATATACAGAAAATTTATTATAAATTTGCACATGATTTTACAGAAAAAGACCCAAATGAGGTTTTAAAAGA
>CAMEPL010000132.1 GCA_945931665.1 uncultured Clostridium sp.
AATACAATCTTTGTAAACATTACTAACTCTAAACTTTTTAATTCTTTCCAAATATAATCCCAATCTAATGTTTGAGAATATTTTTTAAGATAGAATTGTATATCTAAAAACATTCTTATCCCACATCCACACTCTGAAAAATGTTTTGCCATATGAACTAATAAAAATATAAGATGATATTCATCGTCTAGTTTATAAGTATTTTTACTTTTTAAAACTGCATGTTCCCATGGATTTGAAAAATATTTACGATAATCAATTCCTTGTTTTATTTCGTCTGACACCATACTAGTATGCATTTCTATATATGAGATTTTTTTTCTATAATCCCATACTTCGCAGTTTGTAAAATTACCTTCATATCCTAAATCTTTTAGTACTTCATCTGATTTTTGCCTATCTTCTCTTCTTATTACAATATCAACATCGGACATTGTTCTTAATTCGGGTATAGGATAACAATGTTTTATTTCATACCCTTTTAAAAATATATGGTCTATATTTTCTTCTTCAAAGGCTTTTGTAATATGTTTTACATACGTATCTATTTGATCACTATTTCTAATTTGAAGCAAAAAGTTTCTTTTTAATTTATTATATAATTCTTCTTTGGGTCTATAAGAATTGTCCATTTTATCTATAGATGTAAATATAATTCCTAATAAGTTATTTATTTTTGCTAATCTAATAATCTCATCCCAATTTATATTATCCTCTGGCTTTACAGGTTTATCATTTACAAAAGAATTTATTAATTGTATAAAAAACTTATAATTGCAACTTAGCATATTCCTCTAAGCCTCCCCATTTTTTATCCTTTTCTGATATTACAATTTCCATATCTTCTGATACAGGCCAAGATATATTTATAGTGCTATCGTTATATATAATTCCTCCTTCATCTTCTGGATGATAAAAATCACTACATTTATATACAAATTGAGCCTCTTCTGATAGTACTAAAAAACCATGTGCAAATCCTTTTGGAATATAAAACTGCTTTTTGTTTTCTTCTGATAATACTACTCCTACCCATTTTCCAAAAGTTTCTGAACCCATTCTAATATCTACTGCTACATCATAGACAGAACCTTTAATTACTCTAACTAACTTTCCTTGAGGATGTTTTTTTTGAAAATGAAGTCCTCTTAAAACACCTCTTTTGCTTTTAGATTCGTTATCTTGTACAAACTTCATATTTAAACCAAGTTCTTCAAAATCATTTTGATTGTAAGTTTCCATAAAATATCCTCTTTCATCATAGAAAACTTTTGGTTCTAATATATATAATCCATCTATTTCACATTTAGTAATTTTAAACTTTGCCATAAAATATCCCCTTATTATAAACAACTTAATTCTTTTAAGTATCTATCTAATGCATCTTGCCATATAGGTAGTTTATTAAATCCATTTGTAACTAATTTTTTCTTACTTAATCGACTATTTTTAGGTCTTTTAGCTAATGAATTATATTCATCTGAAGTTATAGCATTTACATTAATTTTAATATTTAATTTTTTAAATATCTCTAATGCAAATTCATACCATGAACAAACACCTTCATTAGTTGCGTGATATATTCCATATTTGTCACTTTTTATCATTACTTTGACTAATTGCGCTAAATCATACGTATATGTAGGCGAACCAATTTGATCATTTATTACATTTATAGAATCTTTTTCTTTTCCAAGTTTTATCATAGTTTTTACAAAATTATTTCCATTGATACCAAATACCCATGAAATTCTTATTATAAAAAACTTATCTATATATTTTTGTACTGCCAATTCACCTTCATATTTTGTTCTTCCATATACATTCATTTGTGTAGTTATTTTATCTTCAGGTTCAAAAAAATTAGTTCCTTCACCGTTAAATACATAATCTGTACTGAAATATACAAATTTTATATCTTTTTCACCACACAATTTAGCTAAATTTTCCGTTGCAGATACATTAATTTTTTCACATATATCTACCTCCATCTCAGCCCTATCAACATTAGTATATGCTGCACAATGAATTACCATATCAAGCTCAACTTTATTTATAAAACATTTAACCTTTTTAAAATCAGTAATATCCATTATTTCTCTAGTTGTACCTATTATTTCATGATTATCTTCTTTTAAAACTCTATTTAACTCATATCCTAATTGTCCGTTGATTCCTGTAATTAAAATTCTCATTTTATTTGCCCCTTACACATACATGCTCTCCACCATTTTTCATTATGTAAAAACCAATTTATAGTTTGTTCTATTCCTTGTTCAAATGTAACTTCTCTTTTAAATCCCAGTTCTGTCTCTATTTTGTGATTATTTATTGCATATCTTCTATCATGACCCAATCTATCTGGCACAAACTCAATTAATTCTTCACTTTTACCTAATATATTTAGTATAGTTTTTACTACTTCTAAATTGTTTTTTTCACTATTTCCACCTACATTGTAAATTTCACCAATTTTTCCTTTATGCAGAATTAAATCAATAGCTTTGCAATGATCTTTAACATAAATCCAATCCCTTACATTTTTTCCATCACCGTAAATAGGAAGTTTTTCATTATTTAATGCTTTTATTATTATAAGTGGTATCAATTTTTCTGGGAAATGATAAGGTCCGTAGTTATTTGAACATCTTGAAATAGTAACTGGCAGTTTATAAGTTCTAAAATATGATAAAACTAGTAAATCTGCACTTGTTTTAGAAGCAGAATACGGACTCGAAGGTTTTAAAGGGCTTTCCTCTGTAAAAGATAACTCTGCTCTATCAAGAGGCAAATCTCCATATACTTCATCTGTTGATATTTGATGGTATCTTTTGATATTATATTTTTTACAACACTCTAATAATACAGATGTTCCTTTTATATTAGTCTCTATAAAAACATCCGGATTTGATATAGATCGATCAACATGACTTTCTGCAGCAAAATTTACAACTATATCAGGTTCTTCAACTTTAAAAATACTATCGATTTTTTCTCTATCACATATATCAGCTTTTATAAATTTAAAATTTTTATTTTTCATAGCCTCTGATAATGTAAATAAATTTCCTGCATAAGTTAATTTATCTACACAAATAATTTTATAATCTTTGTATTTATCTAACATATAATATATAAAGTTTGAACCTATAAATCCAGCTCCCCCTGTCACAACTATTTTCACTGTCTTTCCTCCTCATAAATACTTCATCTTCTAATATAAATATCTTCCTTCTGCAACTTTTTTTAGATGTTCTCCATAATCTGTATTTTTATATAAATTTGCAAGTTCTATCAATTGTTCTTTATCTATCCATTTATTTTTAAATGCAATTTCCTCTATTGCTGCAATTTTTATTCCCTGTTTTTTTTCTATAATTCTAATAAACTCACTAGCTTCACTTAAAGCCTCTATAGTTCCTGCATCAATCCATGCAAAACCTCTACCTAAAGTTAAAACTTCTAGTTCATTTGACTCTAGATACATTTTATTAATATCTGTTATTTCTAATTCTCCTCTTTTTGAAGGTTTTATTTTTTTTGCTATATCTATAACTTTATTATCATAAAAATAAAGTCCAGTTACACAATAATTTGACTTTGGATTTTTTGGTTTTTCTTCTATTGATATTACTTTGCCAGTATCATCAAATTCGACTACACCAAACCTCGTAGGATCGTCTACATAATATCCAAAAATAGTAGCTCCATTAGTGCGATTTGCTGCCTGCTCCAACATTTTAGTAAACCCATTGCCATAAAATATATTGTCACCTAAAACCATTGCACAAGAATCATCTCCTATAAAATCTTCCCCTATTATAAATGCCTGTGCAAGCCCTTCAGGTTTTTTCTGTACTTCATAGCTAATACTCAATCCATATTGACTTCCATCTCCCAATAAAGCTCTAAATCTATCTATATCTACTTCTGTTGATATAATTAAGATTTCTCTTATCCCTGCTAACATTAATGTTGAAAGAGGGTAGTAAATCATAGGTTTATCATAAACCGGTAAAAGTTGTTTACTAGTTACCTTTGTCAATGGATATAAGCGAGTTCCACTCCCCCCTGCAAGTATTATCCCTTTCAAAAAATCACTCCCCTCTAATATAATTTACAGTCTTACAAATTTGCTAAATATCAGCATCGTTTCTTTTATCTCTTTTCTTTTTATAAATACATAAATTAAATAGAAACAGATATATATAATTAAACAAAATATATTATTTATAAACCAACTTGAGCAGATAAAAATTAATGTTAGTAATGTTTCAAGAATTATATCTTTATAAATTGTAATATCCATTATTTTAGTTAAAACCATCTCTCCTATTACACATCTAAAACCTAATAAAAATACTATTGATAAAATAGCCAAAGTTAAGTTATTAAGGATAAAGACACTAAAGATTGTTAATATTAAACTAAAAATAAGAGAAATCACATTTATTATCAACATTGATTTTTCTTTTCTAAAAGATTTTAGATAAGTATTTACAAGCATAGACA
>CAMEPL010000133.1 GCA_945931665.1 uncultured Clostridium sp.
TTTATATTTACTGCTATTAAAGCTGCTGCATAAGATATAAATCCATCTAAAACAACTGGTACTCTATTTGCACTACATCCTAATATAACACCAGCCATAGAACCTATTTCAAATCCACCAACTTTTTGTAATATATCTATTCCATCTGTTGGATTTGGTTGGTTTATTTCTATTGCAGTTCTTATTACTTGTGCCTTATGTGCCAATAGTTCTTTTTTAAGCCCTGCTCCCATTCCTGTAACTTCTTGTGGGTCACATCCTGCGATTACAGATATTATAGCTGCAGATGGTGTTGTATTTGCTATTCCCATCTCACCTATACCTATAACCTTGTAATCTTCCTGTATGTACTTTTCAGACATTTCTATCCCAATCTCAATAGCTCTTATAGCTTCTTGTCTTGTCATTGCAGGACCTTTTGCCATATTAGATGTACTTTTTCTTATTTTACAATCGATTACACCTTCAATTGGCTCATCACAGTTAATCCCTACATCTACTAATTGAACATCTGAACCTACAAATTTAGAGATTGTTCCTACACCATTAATTTTCTTTGGAAAATTCATAGATTGTAAAAGTGTTATATTTTGATTATTTGGAGCTACTCCTTCTTCATATACGCCATGGTCGCATGCAAAAGACAGAACTATTTTTTTTGTAGTATCAAAGTATTTACTTCCATATATACCTGCTAATTTTATACTAATATCTTCTAACTTTCCTAAACTACCTTGTGGCTTTATTAACCTGTCTTGTCTAGCTTGTGCCTGTTCCATAAAACGAGTATCTAATGGATAAATATTTTTGCATATACTCTCGATTAAACTCATTCTATACCTCCCTCTGATTTTTAATTAGATATTGTCAAAAAGTAAATAAAATTAATCCTAGCCATGAAGGCTAGGTTTAATTTTATTAAAAATATATCTATTATAAATTATATAAACTAATTTCTAAAGTTTCTACTAATTTCGTTAGATTTTTATAATTTAAATTGTATTTTTTTGCCAATTTTTATATTTTTATAATAAAAGTTAGATTTTATTTATAAATTATGGCATGCTTTTAATGCTTCATAGTTGCATTTTATTGTATATTCTATATCCTCATCTGTATGAGCATAAGATAAGAACATTGCTTCATACTGACTTGGAGCAATTAATATTCCTCTGTCTAACATTTCTTTGAAATATTGATTAAATCTATCTATATCTGATTTAGTTGCATCGTCGAAGTTTTGAACTGGACCTGATGTAAAGAATAAACAAACTAATGAACCAGCTCTATTTACAGTATAATCTAATCCTAATTTTTTAAGATTCTCTTGTATTCCTTCTTGTAGCATTTTACCTTTTCTGTCTAATTCAGAATAAATATCTTTATGGTCTCTTAATGTTTCAAGGTTTTTCTTTCCTAAGAACATTGCAAGGGGATTTCCTGATAATGTACCAGCTTGATAAACAGGTCCTACTGGAGATACACATGCCATTATTTCTTTTTTCGCTCCATATGCTCCAACTGGCATACCTGCACCAATTATCTTACCAAAGCAAACCATATCTGGTTCAACACCAAAGTATCCGATTGAACTATTGTAAGCAAGTCTGAAACCAGTTATAACTTCATCGAATATTAAAACACTTTTATACTCTGTACATATATCTCTTAGTCCTTGTATAAATTCTTGAGTTCCTGGAACAACACCCATATTTCCTGATACAGTTTCAACTATTACTGCTGCTATATCATCACCTTGTTCTTCAAACACTCTTCTTACATCTTCTATATCATTATATCTACATACTAATGTATTTTTTACTACGTCAGCAGGTACTCCTGGACTTGTTGGAACACCGAAAGTTAAAGTTCCAGAGCCTGATTGAACTAATAATCCATCAGAATGTCCATGATAACATCCTTCAAATTTAAGTATTTTATTTCTATTAGTATATCCTCTAGCCACTCTTAAAGCACTCATTGTAGCCTCAGTACCTGAGTTTACCATACGCACCTGATCTATGGCAGGATATGCATCAACTATTATTTTAGCAACATCTATTTCTATTGGTGTTGCTACCCCATAACTTGTCCCCCTCTTAGCCATTTCTTCTAGTCCTTCAGACATAAAATCTGGACTATGTCCTAGCATAAGAGGTCCCCAAGAACAAATATAGTCTATATATTCATTTCCATCAACATCGATTAATCTATCACCATGTGCTTTATCTGCAAATATAGGCGCTAATCCTACTGATTTAAATGCCCTAACTGGACTATTTACCCCTCCAGGAATGTATTTCTCTGCTTCTTTAAATAATTGCTCTGATTTAGTATACTTCATTACTTTATATCCTCCATAAATTTATATTTCAAATAAATCCTCAATAACTTTTATGTATTCTTCTCTCTGACCTTTATTTTTTACTTGTTTTAAATTCATGATAGGTTCTCTTATTACCCTTTTTAATGCTGAACCTAACATTTTTTCGATTATTTTCTTTTCCCTTTGGTTTAAATCGATTTTTCTATAAATACAATCTAAAGTGTCTTCCTTAATTTCAATACATTTACTATTTAATGATTGTATTGTAGGATCCATGAAAGTCAAGTCTAGCCATTCTACAAATTCGTTAATTTTTACACTTATAATTTCTTGTGCTTTTTGTGCTAACTCATTTCTTTTTATATCATTTTGATTGTGAATTTCTTTTAAATCATCAATATCGTATAATTCTACATAATCTAATTCATTTAATTTAGTATCTATATCTCTAGGCAATGCAATATCCATAATATATATTTTCTTATCTAATTTTGGCATTTCATCATATCTTATAACTAAATGAGGTGATGCTGTTGCACTAACGATAATATCTATGGATTTTTCCTCAATAACTTTATGTCTATCACTATATTCTATCGGAATTATATTTTTAAATTTACTTTGTATTGCCTTTGTTTTTTCAATATTTCTATTAGCTACATATATATTTTTTATCTTTTCTTCTTCTAAATGGTTTAAAGTAAGTAAATTCATCTTACCTAATCCAATAATTAAAGCATTTTTACCCTCTAGAGTTCCTATTTTCTCCTTAAGTAATTTTACTCCTATATAGCTAATTGAAAGTGGTTGTTGCGATATTTTTGTTATTGTTTTTATTTCCTTAGATGTTGTTATCGCATCTCTGAATAATTTATTAAAGACTTTTTTTGTTGCTCCTAATTTCATAGAAAATTCATGAGCATCTCTTACTTGTCCAAGAATTTGGTCTTCCCCCAAAACCAGTGAGTCTAAACCTGCTGTAACTTCAAATAAATGCTGAATCGCTTCTAAATTTGTTTTCTTAAATAAATATTGATTTATATCTTTTACCCCAAAATACTGCTCATAAAAATCTGCTGTTTCATTGATTTTTCTATCTATATCTTCTGCGTTTATATATATCTCACTTCGATTACAAGTGGACAAAATTACAACCTCATCAATTTCTTTATCTAACAATATATTTATAGCTTCAATTTTTTTTGTATCAGTAAATGATACAGCTTCTCTAACATTTATTGGAGCTAAATTATGATTTACCCCTACAACTCCTATATTCATATTCTTCCTCCATATTTTCAGATTTTCCCTACTCAACACCTTAACCTATAGTTTTTATTTTATAACATATTTTTATAAAAAAAAAGTAACACCTAATAAAAATAACAAAGTATTCACATAAAAAGAATATTTTTATTTAATTTTTCTTAAATACATATATAAGTTCTGCTTCTATTAAATAAAATTTATAATATTATTATTTACTTCTAAAGTTTCCATTAGATAAAATTGTTTTTTTAATTTTTTTAGTATTTATATTTATTCCAAATCTAAAACTTATTTATTAATAAAAAAAATGAGCCTCCTTAAATATAATATATATTTATGTAGGCTCGAAATTTTAATTTAGGTTTTTAAAAATAAATTTTTTATTATATTTTATATTCTTTAATTTCTTAAAAAACAAAAAAAAATTACGTGGCTACGTCTTACTCTCCCAGGCGGTTGCCCACCAAGTACCATCAGCGCTCAAGAGCTTAACTTCTGTGTTCGGAATGGGAACAGGTGTATCCTCTTTGCTATAATAACCACAT
>CAMEPL010000134.1 GCA_945931665.1 uncultured Clostridium sp.
ATGTTCTTTATAAATAATAGATACTAAAAAAGGCAATAACATTATAATTGATTCAAATATAAGTATATTTCCTAAAATCCTACAAATCATCTTTCTATTCATAAACTATACCCTCCTATGCCAATATATCTTCAAGGCTAGTTAAGAAAGATTTTGTCGTTACTATTATTACACTATCTCCTGCTTGAATAAAATCATCACCACTTGGTACAATAAGTGTATTTCCCCTCATTATACCTGCAACAAGTAAATTATCCTTTGTTTTTAATTTTTTAAGTGGTACTCCTAAGAAACTAATTCCTTCTTTTGCTATAAACTCTATAGCTTCAACCTTTTTATCTACTATTTTATAAAGTGTTTCTATACCACCATCACCTTTATTAGCTTTTGCTCTAACATATCTAACTATTTGGTTTGCTGTTATATCTTTAGGCGAAATAACACTTTCTATACCAATTGATTCCAACATATTTATTATAGATAATCTATTTACCTTAGTAATTACTTTTGGCACATTACATTTTGATGCATATAGAGATATAATTACATTTTCTTCATCTATACCTGTCATAGATACACATGCATCCATATGTTGAATTCCTTCTTCTAATAAGATATCTTGATCTGTACCATCTGCATATACAACCTCTGTTTTTGGTAAAAGTGCACTTAGTTTTTCACAATTCTTCTCATCATTATCGATGATTTTTACTTTTATACCTATTTCAGCTAATTGTTTAGCAAGATAAAATGCAATTCTACTACCACCAATTATCATCGCAGATTTAATTTTTCTTTCATAAATTCCAGCTGAAATCATGAACTTCTCTAAATCCTTGTGAGATGCTGTTATGTGTATTTTATCTCCCTCTTCTAAAGAAAACCTACCATCTGGTATATAGACATTTTGATTTCTTTGAAGAGCACAAACTAAAACACTTGTTTTAAACTTTTTATTTAAGTCACTTAAAGATACTCCTACTAATTTACTCCCTGGTCTTACTTTTATTTCTGCCAAATCGACAAGACCTTTAGCAAAGGTATCTACTTTAAGTGCAGATGGGAATCTTAATATACGAGCAACTTCATCCGCTGCTGCTTTTTCTGGATTAATCATTAAACTAATTCCTAACCCATCCCTCATAAATGATAGTTGTGATGCATAATCGGGATTTCTAACCCTTGCAATTAGATTCTTTGCTCCTATTTTTCTTGCAATTAAACATGAAATTAAGTTAACTTCATCAGATGATGTAACTGATATAAATAAATCTGCCTTATTTACACCAGCTTCCATTTGGATATCATAAATAGCGCCATTTCCACATATACCCATAACATCATAACTGTTTACTATTTCTTCAACATTTTTTTGATTAGTATCTATAACAATGACGTTATGACCTTCCATAGCTAGATGTTCTACTAAAGTCTTACCAACCTTACCACATCCTACAACAACTATTTCCATTTATTGCCTCCTGTTAAAATTTTAAACCTAAAAAAATAATTTCAAACTCTATTATAATGCATATTTATATTTTATTTATATGTTTTTAATATATATTTATATAGTATTTAAAACTTTTAATAATTAATTATAAATCTAAGAGTGTTAAATTTCCTTTATATTTCAAAAGAATCTACTCCATTCTATATATTTAATATTATTTTTTGGATACAATTATATTATTGGTAATTTTTTCATAATAATAATCATAGGAGGTAAATATGCCACAATTAAGTAATAGAGTAAATACATTTACTGATTCAGTAATTAGAAGAATGACTAGAATAAGCGATAAATATGGTGCTATCAATCTGTCACAAGGATTTCCTGACTTTCCACCACCAAAAGCTATGACAGATGCCTTATCTAAAATTGCATTAAATGGACCACATCAATATTCTGTAACTTTTGGTGCTCCAAATCTTAGAAAAGCAATTGCAAAAAAACAAAGCAAAGCATTTAATAGAGAGATAGATTTTGAAAAAGAGGTACTTGTTACATGCGGTGGGACAGAAGCTATGATGTGCGCTATGATGACTGTTTGCAATCCAGGAGATAAAGTTATAGTTTTCTCTCCATTTTATGAAAATTATGGCGCAGATGCCATATTATCTGGAGCCGAACCTATATATGTCCCTCTCATTGGAGCTAGTTTTAATTTTGATGTAAAAGTTTTAGAAAATGCTTTTAAACAAAATCCAAAAGCTATAATTCTATGTAATCCATCAAATCCAACCGGAAAAGTATTTAGCGAAGAAGAACTTAAAATCATTGCAAAATTTGCTTTAAAATATGATACATTTGTAATCACAGACGAAGTATATGAACATATAGTATACGACCCTTTTTATCATACATATTTTGCATCACTTGAAGGAATGTACGAAAGAACTATATCTACTAGTTCTCTTTCAAAAACATATTCTATAACTGGATGGAGATTGGGATATTTAGTTGGGCCAGAAGAAATTGTAGAGTGTGCAAAAAAAGTACATGATTTTCTAACTGTAGGTGCTCCTTCTCCACTACAAGAGGCTGCTGTGGTAGGACTTAACTTTGATGACTCTTATTATGAAGAGCTTAAGAAAACTTATACAGAAAAGAGGGATTACTTCTTAAAAGGACTTGATGAAATAGGCCTTGAACATACTACTCCACAAGGTACTTATTTTGTATTAGTCGATATATCTAAGTTTTTAGAGTTAGATATGTTTAAAGGAATGAATGATTTAGAATTTTCAGAGTGGATGACAGTAAATATAGGTGTTGCTCCTGTGCCTGGGTCAAGTTTCTTTAGAGAAGAAGTTAATAATTTAATCAGGCTTCATTTTGCAAGATCAAAAGAAACACTCGATGAATGTCTAAGACGACTTTCAAAATTAAAAGATTTACTTGATAAATAAGTTTCTATCTGGTTTTTGGATACATGCAGTTTTTAAAAATACTCAATTTACATATTTTGTAAATAAATAGTAAAATTATTGTACTATATTATATAACATACATAAAAATAATATAATAAAGCTGTGACGAGGAGTAGTATATTTTAGATAAAATACAGAGAGAAAGTGGTCGGTGTAAACTTTCATGAGTCTAAAATTGAAGTAGCCTTCGAGCTGTGAACCGAACAATTTTTTTAAGTAGGCTTCACCGGTTTTTCAACCGTTAAAACGAAAACGATATATTTTTGTATCGACTAAGTGCAAAGAATTTTTCTTTGAATTTAGGTGGTAACACGGATTAAATAATTCGCCCTAAGCTGATATATTAGCTTGGGGCTTTTTAAATATAATTTTTTTAATACATTTAAATAATAGGAGGACAATATGGAAATTACAGGATCTCAATTAATAATTAATTCTTTAATCGAAGAAGGTGTTGATAAAATATTTGCTTATCCAGGTGGATATGATAAAGATATTTTTGACGCATTATATCATGAAAAAGATATAGAACTAATATTACCAAGACACGAACAAGGTCTTATACATGCTGCAGAAGGATATGCTCGTTCAACTGGAAAAGTAGGTGTATGCTTAGTTACAAGTGGACCAGGGGCAACTAATCTAGTTACAGGCATAGCTGATGCAAATTATGACGGTATACCTCTAGTATGTTTTACAGGGCAAGTTGCAACTTCTGTAATTGGTAATGATGCATTCCAAGAAGTTGACATAGTAGGAATTACAAGAACAATATGTAAATACTCTACAACAATTAGAAAAAGAGAAGATTTAGGTAGAGTAATAAAAGAAGCATTCTATATAGCAAAAACAGGAAAGCCAGGACCTGTTGTAGTAGACTTACCAAGCAATATCGTAAGTGCATTTGGTCCTTCTGAATATCCAAAATCAGTAGATATAAGAGGATATAAACCAAGCACAGGTGTTCATATAGGTCAAATAAAAAAAGCATTAGAAATGTTAAATCATTCTAAGAAACCGCTATTTTTAATAGGTGGTGGT
>CAMEPL010000135.1 GCA_945931665.1 uncultured Clostridium sp.
ATAAATAAAAGTCTGTTATTAATTATACATTCCATGTTGGCTCATATAATTATAAATTTGTTCGCCGTGTTCTTGTTCTTCTTTTTGAATATGATTTAAAACTTGTCTTATATTTTTATCTCTAAATTCAAATATAGATGTATTATATGTAGATGAAACATATTTTTCTGTTGATAGAGCATCTTGGCATAGAAGTTTGTCGGTTTCGTTGTAGTTCATTTGCGTTTGACCTTGTAAATTGCCTAAATTAAATTCAGATTGTGTATTTTGTTGATTACCTTGACTTTGACCTTGACTTTGGTTCATATTTGGAACAGTGCCGCTTAAAATTTGATTTATAGTGTCTAAGTGTTGTTGTTCTTTTGAAGCTAAAGAATTAAATAAATTTTTTAATTCTTGGCAATTTGTCTTTTGTGCGTGTTCTTTATATTTTGCGACGCATAAAGTTTCGTGTTCTTTGGCGTCTTCTAATAGACCTCTTTCTTTAGTATTTAAATCTAGCATTTTATCACCTCAGTAATATTATATATGAATATTTTTGAAAATATTCATATATAATTCTATTTTTTAGCAAATAAAGATAAGTAAAATGTCACTTTTTGACAAGGTTTTTTATAAAATATTATAGAAAGAAAAGGAGGTGATAAAATGGCTATAAAAGTGTGGGGAATTGATGTAAGTAAATACAACGCCCCAATTGACTGGCAAAAGGTTAAAAATGCTGGCGTTAAATTTGCAATTCTTAGAGTCGGATTTGCCAGCACAAGTAATAGAAACAACCTTTATTTAGATCCTTATTTTGAAATATTTTATAAAGGGGCAAAAGCAGTAGGAATGCCTGTTGGTGCATATTTTTATTCAAGATGCAACAGCGTAAGCACTGCTAAAAAAGAAGCCGAATTTATACTAAATGCTATAAAAGGTAAACAATTTGAATACCCAATATGGCTAGACGTAGAAGACCAAAAAACACTACAATCTGTAAGCAGAGCCGCTATGACAAAGGCTGTTGTAACTTGTTTAGAAGAAATAGAAAGCGCAGGCTATTATGTAGGAATATATTCAGGAAAATATATTTTAAGAGACAACTTAATCGACAGCGAATTAAAAAATTACGACCACTGGATAGCACAATACGCTTCACGCTCAACTTATACTACTTATGAAATAGGTATGTGGCAATTTGGAGGAGAAGTAAACTTCCTAACAGAAAAGAAAATACCTGGAATAGGCAGCAATGTAGCTGACCAAAACTACAGTTATAAAGATTATCCGACAATAATAAAAAGAGTAGGTCTAAATGGTTTTAAATCTAGTGACAAAGAAAATACTGACACCGCTTCAAATGACAATCCAGAAGTTAATACCACAACAAGTAACTATATAAATGTCAAAGTGCCATTTTATATCAAAACTTTGACGAGTGTAAATATTAGAAAATCTCCTAGCATTAACTCAGCAATAATTTATACAGTGCCGAGAGCTGGAATACAATACAGAATAACAAGTATATCATCGGATGGCAAGTGGGGATATGCTCCATATAGAGACGGATGGATAACGCTAAATAAAAAGTACGTACAACAGGTTTAAGTAGATTTTTAAAGGGTGATTATAAGCAAGCTAGAAGGAGAAAAAGCCTTCTAGCTTGTTATTTATAATTAAATAGTGGTCCATCCAGAATAGTCTTCAGAACGATTTTCTGAAAGTTTTTGAATCATCATTTTATCATAATTAGTTCTCAAGCTATTGGGGTTTAAAATTTGATAACACCAAAATGAGTTTTTAGTATGAATCCATTTAATAAGATCAGCGACTTCCTCTGGATCGCGATAATCGCTATACAATATTTTTTCAAAACCTCTAATCCAACTAGACATATTTGGTTTTTTAAAATTTGGGTAAGCTTTTAAGATATAACTTAAAAGCAGCTCAGATAAATAAAGAGAAATATCATCATGTTTATTTAATTTAATAGATTTATATATGTTTATGAGTTATTTGTTCAATGTTATGGTCAGTTTGGTTCTGACTGTAATCAATTTGGTTCTGATTGAAACTAGAATGGTTCGAACTATATTCAAAACTGTTCTGACTGTGACAATGATAGCTTTTATTTTCATCATGGAGGTCTTGACTCAAATAATGCGGGTCTCTATCTAAATCACTATCATATATATTTTCGTAATGGATGTCATGATTTAAATCACAGGGATTATCAATAGTGTCACAAAGGTCGTGATTTAAATCATTACTATATGTATTTTCATCATGAAGATTCGGATTTAAATTATTGGTAGAGAGATTTTGGTTATGAGGGTCTTGATTTAAGTCAGACTTGTTTTTATCAGATTTATTACTTACTGTCTCAAATCTCAAAAGCTCTTCAAACTTCTCGCCCAAAGCATAATAAGAAAACTTCCCACCAGCGCAGACAGTCTTTTTCTTTAATATTTTTAAATCGCAAATATGTCTAAGCCTTTTATAAACAGCATCCTTTTTTATATATAAAAGCGGCATATCGTCAACTATCCCCTGATAAGAAACCCAGTAGTATTTTTCACCATCGAGAAACATAACGCGCATACGGCCAGACTCCATAAAATCGACAATCCATCTAAGTATATATAAATCTGTAGTATCAAGTCCAAATTCCAAAGCAGCTTGCTGAGAAAATCCACTCATAGTAAATTTCATAATAATCCACCCCTTGTATGTAAGTTTAGAGAATGTAGAAAGATTTAATTGATGTTTGATTTGATTTAAATTAGATTTGTTAGTTTGTTTATTCTCTTACTTAATTATAGCTTATAATGCTTGAAAAATCTTAGTATAAGGGTATTTTATATTTACAATTTGAACAGATTTATTGTTAAAATATAGCATATTTGCATTGTAAGAAGTGCAAAAAATAAACAAAGAGAGTGAATATAAAATAATGATTACAAGAGTGAATAATAGTAATGAGATTAAACTTGTAAAGGAGATAACAGAATGGGTAATACCTGCTAATCCAGCTGATGATGATATTGGAGCTTTGTTTAACCAATCTAAAAAACTAGAATGGAAGCAAAGTACAAAGATAAAAGTTGGAGATATAGTATATATAGGTAGCCCAATTCAAGAAATAAAATATAAATGTAATGCTAGAAAAGTAGATTTAAGTAATATAAATAAAGAAGACAATTCGCAAATCAAATCAGAAACTGACGATGCTCCAGCATATAAAATATTTATAGAGCTAGAGTTAATAACTAAATAAAAAGATAGGCAGTTTACTTTTAAAGAGCTTAAAGAAAATGGTCTAAAATCAGTCCAAGGTCCAAGCAGAGCAACTAAAGAACTTTTAAATTATATTAAATTAAACGAGATAAAAGAAATAAAGGAAATTTTGATAAAGGAAAAACAAGAGCCGACAATATTAAATGGTGTTAAAAAATATCCACGTGATAGAAAAGTCGCAATGAATGCATTAATAAAAGCAAATCATAAATGCGAAATAGATTAAGACCACAAGACTTTCGTGCGTAAAAATTCAGATATAAATTATACCTAGTCACACTACCTAGTTCCTATGGCGTTTTTTGGGATGTTTAATGTTTCACTAGATGTCGAGGAAAATATAGTGTCACTTTGCAGTCATTGTCATAATTTACTGCATTATGGCAAGGATTTTGAGAGTGTGCTGGATAAGTTGTATAAAGAGAGAGTTTATTGTTTAAATAAGGTTGGTATTTGTGTTAGTTTTGAACAGTTGAAAATGATGTATTTGTAGTTTTATTTTTGGTATTGTTATTCTATTTAACAACTTTGTGATAAAGATATTGGAGGGATGGTTAATGTTTTTTTATTAGTAAATTTAATATATAGTTGTTTTATCACTTAGTGTAGATGATTATGCAGAAAGCATGTGTACGAAGTGATTTTTTATAATCTGAAAGATATA
>CAMEPL010000136.1 GCA_945931665.1 uncultured Clostridium sp.
CGAGCAACTACTGTATCCATAGCAACTGCATCTGAACCTCCAACTTCTAAGTCCATCAATGCTTTTACATTATCTTCAACACCTATAAATTCTTTAAAAGAATCTTTTAATTTAGTATCTTTGTCTATAGTAGCATATGCAGTTGATCCGCTTTGTGCTGCTACTACTTTACCTTTTAAATCTGCTTGAGTTTTTATTCCTGAATCAGCTAATACTACAAATATTTGTGGATTTGCCATATATGGTTCTGTAAAAGTTAAGACTTTTTCTCTCTCAGGAGTTATTCCAAATCCATTCCATATACAGTCTATATTTTTAGATGATAATTCTTGTTCTTTACTTTCCCAACTTACAGGTTGAAATTTAACTTTGATGCCCATTCTTTTACAAGTTTCTTTTGCTAAATCGACGTCAAAACCTACTATTTTATTATCTTTATCTCTATAGCCCATTGGAGGGAATGAATCATCTAATCCTACTATTAATTCCCCTTTATCCATTACGTATTGTAGTGAATCATCATTACTAGAACTTTTTGAATTTGATGATGAACATCCACTTAAAAGTGTACTAAATGCCATTACAAGAGCTAATGCTATAACCGATAATTTTTTCATAATACTGCCCCCCTATGAATAATTAAATTTTCAAAATTTTATCGCTTGTAGGAATAATAGCATATTTTGGGTTACAAGTCAATATTTTACAGTTAAATTTCAAACAATATTATTTTTTCTTTAAAAATTTGCCTTTAAACTATATACAATAAATTTTTCTTTATCATCATTTTTATATAAATCTTCTAATAATATCTCTCTTTCTAATACAAAAGGTGTCCTATATTCTAAAAATTGAATATAATCATCGCTTGGATAGTATATTATCAAATCCATATCTCTTGGATTATTTTCATATGATATTAATATATTTTCAATTACTTTCATAAAGATTTGGACTGAAAATGGATTAAAGAAATAAAACTTGTTGTCATTTTTTTCAATTGTGTAATTTTGAGATAAATTACAGTAAAAGTTTATTTTATCTTCCATTTTTTTATGATTTTGAATATATTTTGATTTATTTAATAGAGATTCATTGTAATATATTTCATTCATCTCAACGCCGCTTACATAACATCTAAAAAAGTGATTTATATAAAATACTATTCTACCTTTTCCAGAACCAAAGTCTACTATATGATCATCTTCTTCTAATTCATATTTTTCAAATAAAGTATCTAATGCTTCGTATAATGTTGGTTGATACGGGTGATTATGTGGTGATGTTTTGTTCCAGTTTTCATTTCCTGCTGTATTTATATTTAATAGTTTTTCATAATAATTTTCATTCATGTTTTTATCTTCCTTTTTATAATTGATATATTTATATTATCATATTTTTTGTTTTTCTTGAATTTTTTGATCCTTCTTTTTTTTATTTTTAATGATACTATTTCCTACTCGGATATATATTATTTTATTAAAGAATAGTTACTCTACTATAAATTAATATGTATTTTTTCAAAAAAAAACTCCTGTTTTCGATAATTATTACTATCCCTACAGAAGTTTTTATTTATATTAATCTACCATTTTATCTCAAGTCCTACATATGTATCTTTTATATCCAATGTTTTAAACATCTCAGCTTTAACATAAAATTTCGTACAATGACATGGATAAAGTTCTTTTATATTATTTTCTTTAAAATATTCTATTGTCTTGTTTAATTGATTATTTAGTTCTTGGAGATGAGTTCCTCCGACTATACCTAAAACTTTATCTTTTCCCGAAACTTTCTTTGCATATTCGATAATATTGCATATTCCACTGTGAGAACACCCTGTAATTATGTATATTCCGTCTTTACTTTCATATAAAAGTGCAGAATCATCCATTATATAATCGTTTTTATATTCTCCGTTTAATTCTATTTCCCCCATCAACTTTCTACTTTCAAAATCTAGACTATCTGGAATTTGGCCAAGATAAGTTATATTTTTGCTCACTTTAATTGGTTTATCAGAAAATACTATATTTGTAAGTTTCACTATTTCTTCTTTATTATAAGGTGCTCCCATATTAATATTTCCTTTTTTCTTTTTGTTAAATGCTAACGGATGGCAAATTATATTTATTTTATCATTTCTACTTTCTATAAAATCTTTAAGCCCTGTTGTATGATCATAGTGCCCATGTGACAAAACTATTGTGTCTATATCATCTAAATTTATGTCTAAGTTCTTGGCATTTTCAATAAAAAGTCCAGATGCTCCAGTATCAAGCAAAATTTTTTTATCTTCATCTTCTATATAATAAGATGCGCCGCCTTCACCTTTTAAGTTTCTTCCGTTTATTGCACAATTATCTACTAATACTACTAATCTCATATTAAAATTCCCCCTTAATTTTATTATAAAGATATCATTTCTTCTATTAAGTAATCATTTATATAATGGATTAAAGGTAAAAATACTCTGTTTAAGTAGAATTGTATTCTATCGTTTACTTTACATCTCCCAAGGTGGAAATTAAATGCCTCACCATTTAAACTTTTGTTTTTATCTGTCATAAATACTAAATAGTCGTACATAGCTTTTATATGGTCATTTTTATTTGTCGGGATTATGACGCTCTTATATCCACAGTCTTCTTCTATAAATGATTTTGACCAATCTATAGTAGAGTATTTAACTTTTGAATCTATATAATCTTTTATTATCTTGTTATTTTCTATAAACTCCCTAAACTTTATTAAATACACATTGTTGTCGTCACTTATTGAGTTTAACATGTCGCTGCTAACTCTTCTAAATTCAAAACTTATCTTTCTTAAATCTTCTAATTTCATTTTAGACTCACCCCACAATAAGCACAGTATATAATAGTTTTTTCATCAGACAAAACTTTTTCTTTTGAAGAGCATATATCACATTTATATTCAACTTCTTTTAAATTTTTATCTTGTAGTCTGTCTACATTTACATTTTGTAGTTTTTTATTGTCAATTTTTATTTTGTAAAGAGGCTTGTCTTTTTCTATTTGTTTTTCCATATTAGAAAAACTCATATCTAGACATTTGCTGCCATATAGTTTTGGGCCTTGGTTTATGCTTAAATTAGATATACCATAAATACCTTCTTGTTTAGGTTTTAAAGTCTTTTTATCTTTCCCTTTGTATATTTCATTATTTTTATGTATTTTATCATCTTCACTATTAAAAGTTTCTCTACCTACTTTTGTAGCCTTCGACTTAATCTCTCTTGTATAAAAATATTTTGTTTCTTTTGTTAAACCACAATATGGGCAGAATAATTCATTATATATATTGCCGTTATCTTGAAGGTCATTAGCAGAAACTTTAAATTCACTTTTGCAATATGGACATATAAGTATTATAAAACCTTCGTCATCACCTAATATTTCTATATCTTTGTTAAATATCTTCATAAAACCCCTCCATACAAATAGATGTATATTTAGATTATATATTATTTATTGTTTTATTTCTTTATTTTAAATATTTATATATAATAACTACGATTTAATTAAACTGTAAGTATAATAATTTTTTATTATAAAAAATGCCTAGAAAATTAATTCTAAGCATTCTTTTATCTATAAT
>CAMEPL010000137.1 GCA_945931665.1 uncultured Clostridium sp.
TGAATCAATTATAATGTTATTGCCTTTTTTAGTATCTATTATTTATAAAGAACATACAGCAATTTATTTTATTATAACTAGTATAATTTCATTCACAATAGGATATATTCTAGCACATTTAAAAACAGAGAATAAACATATATATGCTAAAGAAGGATTTATAGTAGTAGCTCTTAGCTGGATTATTGTTTCCTTAATAGGAGCATTACCTTTTTATATAAGTGGTGAAATACCAAATTATGTTGATGCGTTCTTTGAAACTGTTTCAGGATTTACAACTACAGGGTCAAGCATATTAAATAATATCGAAGGATTATCAAAAGGTATGCTATTTTGGAGATGTTTTACACACTGGATAGGTGGAATGGGAGTACTTGTATTTGTATTAGCACTTTTACCTAAATCAGAGGGACAAGATATGTTTCTTATGAAGGCTGAAGTTCCAGGACCTGTAGTAGGAAAATTAGTTTCTAAAGTACAAATGACAGCTAGAATATTATATGGTATATATGCGTTTTTAACTTTATTAGAAATAATATTCTTATTATTAGGACATATGCCTTTATTTGATAGTATAGTGCATGCATTCTCAACAGCAGGTACAGGTGGATATGCTATAAAAAATAATAGTATAGCATATTATAATAGCTATTATATCGATATGGTAATAACAGTATTCATGTTACTATTTGGTATAAACTTCAACTTATATTATTTATTAACATTAAAAAATGTAAAACAAGCTTTCAAAAGTGAAGAACTTAGATGGTATATATTAATAATAGTAGTATTTACAGGTATCATTACTATTAATACATTAGGTGTATATGGAAATGTAGCACAATCATTTAGATATTCTGTATTCCAAGTTGCATCTATAATAACTACAACTGGCTTTGTAACTACTGATTTTGGAATGTGGCCGATGCTATCACAAATATTAATATTACTTCTAATGGTAGTTGGTGCTTGTGCCGGTTCAACTGGTGGAGGGATGAAGATATCACGTATCATGATACTTATAAAATCTGCAAAATCAAGTGTTAAAAGGATGGTCAGCCCTAGAAGCGTAAGTACAATAAATGTTGAAGGCAAACCAGTAGATAAACAAGTGCTTGATTTTGCATATTCATACTTTGTTGTATATGCTTTAATATTCTTTGCATCAGTATTATTATTATCGTTTGAAAACTTAGATATAGTGACAACACTTACTGCACCACTTACTTGTTTAGGCAATGTTGGACCAGGTTTTGGTGATTTAATAGGACCTGTTGGTAATTTCGCATCATTATCTAATTTTTCTAAAATAGTTTTAAGTTTTGATATGTTAGCAGGGCGTTTAGAATTATTCCCAATGATATTACTTTGCTATAGTATCAAAGATTGTATAGGAAATTCAATTAAAGAAGCTGTAAAAAGATAAAATAAATTTAAAAAATGCTATTTTCTGAAACAGTAGGTTATAAAACAGAGAATAGCATTTTTATTATAAAAAATAATACAATATTTTTCTAAAAATTACCAAAAAACAAAGAGTTAATACAAAGTTTTACATAAAATGAAAAAAAATAAAAAAATAATACAATAAATAAATGATATATGAGCCAAAAAATATTATAATTAAGTTAATATAAATTTTTTGAGACATAATTATTGTTTCATGTTATCTATGAGGGGAGTAATTAGTATGAAAAATGAAAATAATGTTGAACTTGTTTCACCAATAGGTGAAGCTTGTGCAAAGGTTGATTTAAGGAAGGCGATGGTGCCTATTTGTGATGAGAAATTATCACCATTTGCATCATATGTAGGGGATATGCACAAATTAAATAAACCTAAAAAAAATACAACAAAGGTGGAGGCAGACTTTTTATTGGAAAAAGGCCATATCGGGGAGATTGAAAAGGCAATTTTATTTACAATAAATCGTTTAGTATTCGCAACATCACTACAGATAACTTTCTATCTGAAAAAAAGCGGTTATAAAATAGAGTCTAAGACAGTTGCTAGAAAATTAACCAGGTTAAAAGAAAAAAGTTTTGTAAGACAGATAGAATTTGTATCTGAAAATAGTATTAGTTCGTATAAAGCTTATTATCTAGGATATCATGGTACTGGATTATTGAGAGCTTTAGATGTAAAAACGTATTCTCAAGGATATGTAAGTGAGATAAAGACATTTAAAATAAAATCTATACTAGCATCAAATCAGCTACTAACTCAAGTTATGAATGAGAATTTAGATTTTGAAGTATCTAAGGTTATAGTAAATGATAGCATTAGAGGATGTATAGTTAGATCACAGTCAATTTTAAAATTCAAAGATCATTCGTTTTTAGTTGAAGTAGTTAGAAAAACTTCAGATTGGAAGGCGAAATTAAGTCAGAAATTATCAAGATATGATATAGTTGTAGGCAATTATCAAAATCTTAATGTAGAATTTAAAACAAAACCTGTACTTATAATACAAGGTGAATCTTATGAGCATATGTTTGATATAATGAAATTATATGAAGAAAATAGTTATGAAAATCTAGACGTAATATTTACTTTTGATAGGATATTATTATATCAACTAGAAAATGCATTTTTTGTTATAAATAAAGATGCACCTAAAAAAGGTATTTTATCATTTTTATTTAGAGGGAGAAAAAAATAAATAATTAAAGAAAAAAGTAGAAATAAGTAAAAAAATACGCTTATATATATGTAAACAAAGAAAAATGTTGTAAATACAAAAATTCAAATATAGTTCATGTAAAATTTACATTAAATTCATATTGGAGCTGTATTATTGAAGTATAGAAAGACTAGCTTAATAATTTACTTAAATACCCAGATAATGATAGATTCCCTCACACTCTTTTATCTATCATTATCAATTTGAGCCCTGTACCCTCGTTAATCAGGGCTTTTTTTTCGCATATTTTGGAATAAATTTCTCCTTTTCTTTAAATCCCTTCAAAAAGACAAAAAATTTTTATATAATATATGGTAATAAGAATTTTATATTTTTTTGTAGATTTATGTATATATATCAACATAGACTTATATAATTTAATTTGGAGAGGTGAGAGTGTGGAAAAAACATTGATATGTGGGATTTTGTTATTTATAATCTTATTTATATTAAATACGAAATTAACATCAATTGCTAATAAAGGTATGCCATTTAAATTAGGTGTATTCTTTTCAATTTTAACACTGTTATTTTTAGCAGTTGGAGGTATAAATGATCAATTTGGAACTTTGTCGTTTGTTACTTTTATTTTAACAATATGTTGTATGTTCTTAAATTTTATTCAATATATGATGAAAGTATTTAATGGCAAAGGTGATATAGCTTTAATGTTTTGCCTTTTAACAATAGTATTGTGTGAATGCTATATAAAAATAGACCCATATGGTTCTATTTTATATTCAATATTTAAGAATAGCATTGATATACAACAGTTAGAGATATATGCAATTATAGGATTTATAGTATTTTTATCAAGTAAGATATTTGCCGGAATTTTCTTCAAAAAAGATTTAGCTTTTCTAAATAAAAAGCAATTTCAAGCAAAAGACGGGAAAGGAAAATAGACTTTATAAAAAAA
>CAMEPL010000138.1 GCA_945931665.1 uncultured Clostridium sp.
TAAAAAATACTTTAGATGGAGGAAAAAATCATGAAAGTAATTAGAAAAGACTTCACAAAATTATATAACTTTTTTTACTTTATGTTCTGGGGCTTTTATTTTAGCGCTGGATATTTCTACTGCAAAAATATAAAAAATGAATCTTTTCTAATGAGTTCACTTTAATCTACATTTAAAGGTTAAATCTTAAAATATAAAATTGGTAAATAATACTTGTTTTATGGAAGAGAGCTCTTTAGGAGTTCTCTTTTTTTATCACATAACAAATTATACATTTAGACAAAGAAAGGGTGGTAGTATGGAGCTACTAGAAGACTATAGAATAGAGATTGATAAAATAGATAGAGAAATAACAAAATTATTGGAAAAAAGAATGAATGTTTCAAAAGCTATTTCTAAATATAAGATGGAAAACAATATGCAAATTTTTCATCCAGATAGAGAGAAAATGGTAATAGAAAAAAATAAAGGATATCTAGAAAATAAAGAATATGAGGGATTAGTAGAGAGTTTTTATGACAATCTTATGTATTTAAGCAGATTAGTACAACAAAAGGAGATATATCCAGAAAATAAGATATATACTAAACCCTATAAAAGTGATAGAGAAAACTTAGTAGTAGGATATCAAGGTGTACCTGGATCATTTGGAAATGAAGCTATGCTAAAATATTTTAAAAATATAAAAGAAGCAAAGTCATATGAAAAATTTGAGGATGTGTTTAAAGCCGTGGAAAGCGGGGAAATAGAATATGGAATACTTCCAGTAGAAAATTCATCGACTGGAGGGATTGGAACAGTAGAAGATTTATTGAAGGAATATAATTTATATATTGTTGGAGAAGAATGTATAAAAATAAGTCAAAATTTAGTTGGGATAAAAGGGGCGACAGTAGATGATATTAAAGAAGTCTACTCGCATCCACAAGGGTTTGAGCAAAGTACAAAATTCTTCGATAAACATAAAGATTATAATTTAATTCCTTACTCTAACACAGCAATCTCAGCTAAACTTGTATCTGATTTAAAAGATAAAAGTAAAGCAGCTATAGCCTCAGAGAGAGCAGCTAAATTATATGATTTAAAAATAATTAAAAAAGATGTCAATGACTTAAAAAATAACTATACGAGATTTATTATAATAGGAAGAGATTTAGAATGTGATGAGACTTGTGATAAAGTCAGTATATTATTCTCAGTTGAAGATACAAGTGGGGGACTATATAATTTAATAAGAGATATTAAGGAATTCGGTCTAAATATGTCAAAGATTGAATCTAGACCAAATAGAAATAACCCTTGGAATTATATATTCTTTGTAGACTTTGATGGAAATTTACTTGATGAGAATATAAAACAAGCAGTAAATGTAATTGCAAGAAATTCTAAATATTTTAAACTTTTAGGTTGTTATAGAAATATTAAATATAAATAAATTTTAAATTAATACACATATATATAAAAATAATCATTTAAAATAGCAATATAAATATGCCATTAAAAATATAGAATTTATTGTGGAGGATAAAGTTATGATAGTTGTATTAAAAATAGGATACACACAAGACCAATTAAACGAGATATTAAACTTTTTAAAAGTAAGGGGATTAAAAGTTACTATATCTCATGGAAAACAAATGTGCGTTATAGGAGTTATAGGAGATACTACATTAGTAGATCCAGATGAAATATTAGCTTTCTCATATATAGAAAAAGTTATGAATGTAAGTGAACCATATAAAAAAGCTAATAGATTATTCCATCCAGCAGATACAATCGTTGATGTAAATGGAAGCAAAGTAGGTGGAAAATTTGTAGGAATAATGGCAGGACCTTGTTCAGTAGAAAGTGAAGAGCAAATAATAGAAGTTGCAAAAGCAGTAAAAAAATCAGGGGCAAACTTCTTAAGAGGTGGTGCATTTAAACCAAGAACATCACCATACAGTTTCCAAGGTCTAGAATTAGAAGGATTAGAATTATTAAAAATAGCAAAACAAGAAACAGGTCTTCCAATAGTTACAGAGTTAATGTCTACAGCATATTTAGATAGATTTGTAGAAGATGTAGATGTAATTCAAATTGGCGCAAGAAATATGCAAAACTTCAATCTATTAAAAGAAGTAGGAAAAACAAAAACTCCCGTATTATTAAAAAGAGGAATGAGTTCAACTATAGAAGAATGGCTAATGAGTGCTGAATATATAATGGCTGGAGGAAATGAAAATGTAATCCTTTGTGAAAGAGGGATAAGAACATTTGAGACAGCAACAAGAAATACATTAGACTTAAGCGCTGTACCAGTTATAAAACAAAAATCACATTTACCAATAATAATAGATCCATCTCATGCAACAGGTAAACGTGATTTAGTAGAACCACTTGCAAAGGCTGCGATGGCAGTTGGTGCAGATGGACTTATGATAGAAGTGCATAATAATCCAGAAAAAGCATTATGTGATGGAAAACAATCAATAAAACCAGATACATTTGAGAAAATAATGCAAATTGTAAAGAAATATGCAGAAATTGAAGGTAAAGAGATAGTATTAGGACAAGAAATATTACTATAAAATAATATAAGTTATTAAGGGGTAAATAATTAAATATTTAAATAATATAAAGCATTCAAAGCGGATTTGGGAGGAGAATAGATATGATAATTGTAATGAAACCAGGATTCACACAAGAAGAATTAAATGAAGTTGTTGAAGCAATAGAAAGTAGAGGTGCAGAAGTGGACAAAATAGAGGGCGTAGCAACATCTGTACTGGGCTTAGTGGGGGATACATCATATATAGATCCAGATGAATTATTAACATTCAAAGGTGTAGAAAAAATTTTAAAAGTACAAGAACCATATAAAAAAGCTAACAGACTATTCCATCCAGAACCTACAATAGTAGATGTGAACGGAACAAAAGTAGGAGGAGGTCACTTAGGAATAATGGCAGGACCTTGTTCAGTAGAAAGTGAAGAACAAGTAGTAGAAATAGCAAAAGCAGTAAAAAAATCAGGGGCAAACTTTTTAAGAGGTGGTGCATTTAAACCGAGAACATCACCATACAGTTTCCAAGGTCTAGAATTAGAAGGATTAGAATTATTAAAAATAGCAAAACAAGAAACAGGTCTTCCAATAGTTACAGAGTTAATGTCTACAGCATATTTAGATAGATTTGTAGAAGATGTAGATGTAATTCAAATTGGCGCAAGAAATATGCAAAACTTCAATCTATTAAAAGAAGTAGGAAAAACAAAAACTCCCGTATTATTAAAAAGAGGAATGAGTTCAACTATAGAAGAATGGCTAATGAGTGCTGAATATATAATGGCTGGAGGAAATGAAAATGTAATTCTTTGTGAAAGAGGAATAAGAACTTTTGAAACAGCCACAAGAAATACATTAGACTTAAGTGCTGTACCAGTTATAAAAGAAAAATCACACTTACCAATAATAATAGATCCATCTCATGCAACAGGTAAACGTGACTTAGTAGAACCGCTTGCAAAGGCTGCTATAGCAGTAGGTGCAGATGGACTTATGATAGAAGTACACAACAACCCAGCAAAAGCATTATGTG
>CAMEPL010000139.1 GCA_945931665.1 uncultured Clostridium sp.
CCTTTTTGTATGCCTTTTTGTATGCCTTGTTTCTCAACTTCTGGATCATATAACGATTTAGTCATTGTAATCACCTCTTCTTCTAATTTATCATCATTGAAATAATTTCTATTTAAATATTCTATTAAATTTTGTATTGCTAGCAACATTTTATGAAAATCCTCTCCAAGTATTTCATTTTCACAAAATAGCTCTTTAGATTCATTGGCTAGTTTCGTAGCTAAATTTTTAGCTATAACCGATAATTGCTGTATCTTTAGTATGTCATTCTTTTTCTGTGCTACTTCTAATTCTTTTCTAAGACTAAATAGTTGAAGTGGAATAAGAGGATACATCTTTCTTTTTATAAGTTCTTCTTCTGTAAATTCCCAATATTTTATAACATCTACACAATATATAACTTCTTGATTATTTGGAAATATTATTTTTAAGTTTAATAAGTCTTCTATGTTTTTATTTTCTTCAAAAAATATTACCTTTTGCTTTGGGAAATATAAAGTCCTCATACTATTATCTATGTTAGAATTTTCTTTTGCTTTTTTGAACCCATATTCAAACATTCTAATTACCATAGTATTATCATTTTTAGTTTGAAACTCTAAATGATAGCTTACTTTATTATTATCTCTTTTTAATATATCAAAGAACATATCTCCACGAATAACACCTAGAGTATCTTCTATAAATTCATTATTACTAACTGTTAAGTTAACTTCATTCTCTTTAAAATCTTCTTCAAATATGGCATTTAAAAGTTTTAAAAGTACTTTATTTGATGTTGAAAATAGGTATTTTAGTATTTCATCTAATTTTACCTTTTCTTTTGTTTTGTTCAAGGTTTCACCTGCTTTCTTTATATAATTATAACTTAAAATATAATTATTTAAAAGAATGAAGTATTTGATAAAATGAATATAATATTAGTTTATAAATATTTTAATTTTTCTATATTTGAGTATAAAAAATAACTAAATCTTAGTATAAACATCTTAAAAATACTAAAATTTAGTTATCTTTATTTCTAACTTCTCATACAATTGTCTAACAAAACCTATTTTAATCCCCAACACCAAAGTCTGTATTATTAAAAAGTATTTCTATATTAGGATTATCAACTAAATGCTTATACTTATTAGAAAACCAATTAACAAGTTCTTCATCCCTTTTAACACTTGAAGTATTATTTACAAAAACATTTATAGTAGCATGATCAAAATTATTTAAAACAATATCCATATCTCTATCAATCATTTCCCTAGTTTGACCCTTAATACCTACCATAATACAAGGAGAATCAAAATATTCCTTTAACTCCTCAACAGTTTTAAACTTGGCATTTTTATTTAAATATCCATTTCTAAAATCATAATCAAAAGTTTCAACACCTATCTTAAAAGTTATAGGTATTTCAAAATAATCTCTCATCTCTTGAATTCTATTTTTATAAGCCCAATGACTTTCTAAAAATAATTTTTCTATTTTCTTTTCCTTTATTATTTCTTTTATCTTAGCTAAAGTAGCCTTTGGAAGTTCAAAACAACTTCCTGAATTTATAACTTCTAAAACTTTATACTTTCCAGTTATGTTTTCTAAAACTTCAAAGTTTAATTTATTTATTTCATCCTCAAAATTTGAGTTATCTAATATATAATCGCAAAAGCTACACTTTCCCCATACACATGGAAAAGCTTTTAGTAGTACTATTTCGCGTTGATTTTTGTTAGTTATTTCACTGTATCTATCCATATTGTCTCCTTATTTATTCGTTGTCATAGAAGTTTTTAATGCTTTAGGCATAGAATTTACTACTATACCAACTAATACAACTGCTAAAAACTTATCTGCATAGTCTGTAAATACTTGTGTTACAAATACACCAACTACAACTGGAACATTAAAATGACTTAATATTTGAACTATGTATGAAGAACCAGAAGATGTTACTCCACCAAATAAGAATGCTGCAATTGTTGCACTGATTATACTTGTTGGTAAGGTAAATATAAATGTTCCTAAAGGTGTTTTAACTCCTTTTAACATATCCTTTTTATACATAAGCCCTGCTAAGTATCCCGTAGTTATTTGAACTGGTGCAAAGTAAAGTGAGTATATATCAAAAGTCATTCCACTAACTAAACTTCCACCTACTCCTGTTATTACTGCATACTTTGGTCCAAGCATACAAGCTATTAATATTGTTCCTATTGAATCTAAATATATTGGAAGTCTTAAATTAAGAGCAATAAATGCTCCAACTACATTTAAAGCTATCCCCATAGATATTAAAGTAATATTTTTTACATTTACAGTTTTATTCATTGTTATATAACCCCCTCAATAGATTCTATAGAACTTTCATGTTCTTTAAATATTCTCTTTAAGAACATTTTCATAAAAGCTTTTTCATCAACTTCAGTTAATATATGTGAATTAGGTTCATTTTTGTAGAAATTAAATGAGTCAACTATAGATTGACCTACTGCTACACCATCGTGAACAACTTCTACATAAGAATCAAATCCTTTGCATAAACTTCTATCAATAAAGTATGCCACAGCTAAAGGATCATTTATTACACATCCTATTATGCCTTCTTGTTCCCAATGGAAATCTATATAAAATCTAGTTATTTCTGTTATATATTTTGCCATATCCTTATCAAGTCTATTGATAAACTCAATAATATTAGGCGTTAAAACTATTTTTCTAGTTACATCAAGTCCAACCATGTGAATTTTTTTAGGTAAGTTCTTGTAAACATAATCAGCCCCATGTGGGTCTACCCAGTAATTAAACTCTGCTACTGGGGAACAATTTCCATGAATTCTAAATGCTCCTCCCATAGATATAAATTCATCTAGGTTATCAAAGGCTTTTTTATCTTTCATAAGTGCCTTTGCAATATTTGTTAGTGGTCCTAATGCTATTATTGATACATCTTTGTTATTTTTTAAAGTATCAATTATAAAGTCTACTCCACCATAAAATATTTTTGCATCTACATCTTCATAGAAGTTTTCTCCAACACCATCTTCTCCATGAGTATCCTGTGCTGTTACAAGTTCTCTTTCAAGAGGTAATTCCTCTCCTATATATACTGGTATGTCAAGTCTTTGACACATTTGAAGTGCTTTTAGGGCATTTTTTGCTCCTAATGCAGCGGGTACGTTTCCGCTTGCTATTGTAAGCCCTAATACTTCTAGTTCAGGTGAGTTTAGTGCTAGAAGTATTGCCAGAGAGTCGTCTATCCCTGGGTCACAATCAATTATTACTTTTCTTTTTTTCATTTTATCTCCTCCTTATAATTTTAAGGAGAACCTATACGCTTTTTGACATAAAAAAAGCCGTATCTAAGGATAAATCTTATATACTGCCACTATATAAATACCTTAGTTTTTTATACTTGGAGGTTCTCGAACAAGTTTTTGATAGTTTAAACTATCTAGTATTTTT
>CAMEPL010000140.1 GCA_945931665.1 uncultured Clostridium sp.
AGAGAAATCAAAAGAACTTATAGAAGAATACAAAAAGTCTGGAAAGAAAAAGAAAATAGAAAAAGATCTAAAGAAGCTTAAGGAATCTTTTAAAATAGAAAGTAAAATACCTAGGGATTTATGTTATATAGAAGGCCAAGACTTGGATGATTATCTATATGATATGGATATAGTTCAAAAATACGCTTCTAAAAACAGAGAGATTATGGCTAGAAGGATTGTAGAATTTATAGGGCTTGATTATGACAGCTTAAATAAATTCGAAAGCATACACAATTATATAGAAATAGATAAGTCTATGCTTAGAAAAGGAGCGATATCTGCATATAAAGGAGAAGATGTGCTTATTCCGATAAATATGAGAGATGGAGTTATAATCGGAAAGGGCAAAGGCAATGAAAATTGGAACTTTTCAGCACCACATGGAGCTGGAAGAATACTTTCAAGAGCTGAAGCCAAAGATAAAATCCATATGAATGACTATAAAGCTTCTATGAAAGATGTATTTACAACTTGTGTAAGTGTATCTACATTAGACGAGGCTCCACAAGCGTATAAGCCTATTGATGAAATAATAGATAATATAACAGACACAGTAGAAATAACAAAAATAGTAAAACCAATATATAATTTTAAAAGCAATTAAGTGTAAATGTATTTAATTAGGGGTAAAAACTTATTAAATAAACTTTTATAAGAAGAATTATTTGAGGGGGAGATAAGATGGAACCATTAGTAGTAATAATACAAGGACAACAATTTAAGCTTAAGAATTTGAATAATTTAGTAGCCTCAATATTTGGAGCAGATTATTTTAATTTGTCACAAGAGGAAAGACTAAAAGTTAGATACGAAAAAGCACATGCTATAAGTCAATTTCACAAATATCTACCAGTAATACATACTGAAAAGGGGACATATGGTGATAATTTTGAAATAGTCAAAGACGACTATGACTTTGAAAATGGATTTATAATAGATGATGACTATTCATATATACTATCTTTATGTAAAATAAACAGTTTTATGTTGCTTGAAGTTAGAAATTCAAATATATTTACAGGATTGATAGATAAAAATAAGATAAAAGATGATCTAGTAGTAGTAAATCATTTTGCAAAGGATATTTTAGAAGAATTATACGATTAATAGGTTTCTCTATATAATTATAAACAAGGAGTCTTATAAATTATATAGAAGATAATAGTTAATAAAAGGATAAGTTTACATAATTGTGTTATAGTAAACTTATCCTTTTATTATTGATATGACAAAAATGTAATTTAATATTTTGTAAAAATAATTTATAATTATGTAAGGATATATTATAGATATTTATTATATTACCTCATTATATCGGTTATTATATAATGAGGAGGAAGAGGAAGGATGGTACAATTTGAACAATAAGATATTAGTTGCAGATGATGAAAAGGAAATAAGAGACTTACTTGAAATATACCTTTTAAATGAAGGATATAAAGTTATAAAAGCAAAAGACGGGCAAGAAGCTTTAGATATAATAGATAATGAAGAAATAGATTTATTAGTTTTAGACATAATGATGCCGAAAGTTAATGGTATAGAAGTCTGTAAAAAAATAAGAGAAACAAAAAATATACCTATTTTAATGTTAAGTGCTAAATCTGAGGATATGGACAAGATACAAGGGCTTATGACGGGTGCAGATGACTATATGACAAAACCTTTTAATCCACTAGAGTTTACAGTAAGGGTTAAGGCACTTCTTAGAAGAAGCTATTACTTAAATAACAATAATAGTTCTTCTGATGAATCAGACTTAATAAATGTAGGTTCCCTTACAATAGATAAAACTAGACATAGGGTAGTGGCAGCTGGTGAAGAGATATCTCTTACAGCTAGGGAATTCGACATACTTTATTTAATGGCTAGTAATAAAGGTAGAGTATTTTCATCTGAAGAGATATTTGAAAAAGTATGGAAAGAAAAATACTTCCAGTCAAATAATACTGTTATGGTCCATATTAGTAGACTTAGAGACAAGCTTGATAAATGTTTAAATGGTGAAAAAATAATTCATACAGTATGGGGAGTTGGTTATAAAATTGAAAAATAAAAAGGCGCTTTACTACGCCGTATTACCTATAGCTTATTTTATTTTAAGCCTTATTTGCGTGTCTGTTACTTTTGTAGTTTTAAAGATAAGTTTAGATATTTATTATAGATATAATAGTCAATATGGTGGAACATTAATCGATGCAATAAACTTTTTTATGCTTTTTAAAGCACAAAGTGGATTAGACAGAAATTTAAATTATGTTATAATCGCAATATGTACTTTTATAGTATATTACTTATTTATGAGAAAGACATATGTTGGATTAGCTAAAATTGTAGATGCTACAAATCAAATGGCAGCTGGCGATTTAGACAAGACTATAGATATAGATTGTAAAGGTGATACAAAGATTTTAGGAGATAATATAAATATAATCTCACGCCTTTTAAAAGACGTCACTGTACAAGAGAGAAAGGCTCAACAGACAAAAGCAGACCTTATAACTAATGTATCACACGATTTAAGAACGCCTCTAACTTCTATAAAAGGTTATTTAGGACTTATAAACGAAGATAATTACAGGGATGAAGTTCAGCTTAGATATTATGTAGATATTGCATATGAAAAGTCTAAGGAGCTTGAAGTTTTGATAAATGACTTATTTGAACTTACAAAAGTTCAAAATAACTCTATTATATTAGACAAGATGGAAATAAATTTAGTAGAGTTATTAAATCAAATTATATTCCAATTTGGATATCAGTTTGAAAGCGAAAAAATAAAAGAAAGAAGCTTCTTTTCAGAAGATAAACTTATTATCTCGGCTGATCCAAATAAATTAGTTAGAGCCTTCCAAAATTTAATCAACAATGGTATTAAATATGGAACGGGAGAATTTCTAGATATATACGCATACAAAAAGAATGAATACGCTGTAGTAGATGTAATAAGCTATGGTAATCCTATACCGTCAGTGGAACTGCCGTATATATTTGATAGATTTTATAGAGTAGAGAAGTCTAGAAATAAAAACGACGGTGGCTCAGGTTTAGGCCTTGCGATAACAAAGAGTATAGTAACACTACATGGAGGGATTATAACTGCTCAAAGTGATGGTGAAAAAACTATATTTAAAGTTATGTTGCCGCTTTTACAAGATAAAATTAAGATAAAGAAAAGCAATGTAGAAAAAGAGCTGTAAAATAAATGTTTTACAGCTCTTTTATTTTAATATAAAAATTATAATTTATTATTGTATTTAATTTTAAGAAGTAATATAAAAATGTAGTATAAATTACAAATTTATGATAAAATTGACGATGTAAATATATTTTGGAGGTAATGAGGGAATGAAAAAAGTAAA
>CAMEPL010000141.1 GCA_945931665.1 uncultured Clostridium sp.
TTAGAGTTTGTCCCTTGTGATTGAGTGTTTTGGTGCTTATGATCTTCTTGATCTTTTTCCACTTCTACTACTTCTTCTGGCTCAACATAGATTATAGAACCCTCTGCTCCTGGCCAGATTACGTCTTTTACAGCTTCTTCAGAAACACTCTCGTCTATGTATAATTGTTCGCAGTTTTTAGAAAGCCCCTCTATAGAAGTCAAGTTGTCTTTTCTTATATTCTCTAGACCTTCTTGTGGTATTGTACATGAGAATATTAAAAAGTCGTCATCTGTACTTATATTAGATGCGTATACACTTAGTTGTAGCGTTTTTGCGCTCTCTGGCAATAACTCTATGACCTCTGCTAATGTATTAAACATTTGTTTTACAAAAACATCATCATCTTGTGCCATTGATTTTTTAATGTCTACTATTGCATCTCCGTAAATTTCTTCATAACCTTGGAAGCCGTTTAAATCGTAAATCGTTTTCTCTTCCTCTACATTAGTAAGTTCGACATCTTGTTTTTGCTGTTGCTTAGAGCATCCCACAACGCCCATTGATAGTATTGATATAATACCTAAAATAAATAATTTTTGTTTGAAATTTTTCAAATGTATTCCTCCTATATCTCATTATATAGGTATTATAATATATTTTTATTTCTATTAGGTAATTTTTTTATAATTTTGTAAAAAAAGTATTTTTGAAACCATTTTCCTAAGGCTTAATTCAAATAATTTGATGGAAATAATTTAAAATATTCACATATTATATCGTCTAGTTCTACAACTATGCTGTTTGTTCCCTTTTGTCTTCTCATTTTATACCATTGTGTAAGCATATATTCTTTTCTATCTATATTTATTAATATTACTCTTTTGTCTTGAAGTTCAATTAAATCGTCCTCTGTAATATCTTCAGTCGAACAAATTATATTTCTATTTTGGAATTCATTTTGTTTAGATGATGAAAATATATGTGATAATATTCTTATTTCTTTTTCGCTTAATTTTGTTTCTGATTCTAATACTATGTTTTCTTTGTTTACTAAATCTAAATTATTATAAGACATAAATAAAGTATTTACTGCATTATTCATGTTAATTCCCCCTTGTTTTTGATATTATTTATTTTATTTGTATTTTTTTACATATTTATTATTTTATATAGTTGTTATTTATTTGTCAAGCAAGTTGTTGGATTTTTTTACCATTCCATTTTATTTGACCTAAGTTTTCTTTTCTTTCGATATCTAACAATATATTTCACCATAGAAAATGCTTGGAACCCAATATACCTCAGATTCCAAGCACCTAAACCTAATTATTTATTTTAGTCTTAATTTTTTTGATTATTCTCTATAACCAAACGCTTTATTTCCTATAATTATTTTTCATCTATTATTTTTTGAGCTATACTAGTATCAACTATCTTATCATATGGAGCTTCTTTTTCAAGTTCGCCTGCAGTTTCCATAACTGTCATTAAATTATCTAGACTTTCTTTTTCAAAGTAAGGATTTTCACACCAAGCTCCTATCTTTCTATATTGTTTAGCAACTGTAACTAATTCGTCTATAGTATTATCTTCGAAATAAGGTTGTATTGCTTCTGCGATTTCTTTATCGCTAGCATCTTTACACCACATTTGAGCTTTATATATTGCTCTTGTGAATTTTTCTAATACTTCTTTATTGTCTTTCATATAAGATTTTGTTGAAGAATAAGCAGTATAAGGTATTTTACCTGAGTCTTTACCTATTGATGCAACTATATATCCAGAACCTTCTTTTTCAAGTTGAGTAGCTGTTGGTTCAAAAGCTGTTGTAAAGTCTGCTTCACCAGCTGCAAATGCGCCAGCCATCGCTGCAAATTGAACGTCTGTTCTTACATTACATTGACCCTTAGCAGTATCTTCACCAATTTCAACACCATTTTGTTTTAATACATATTCCAAAGTCATTAAAGGCACGCCTCCTGCTCTACCTCCAAGAACTTCTTTACCTTTTAGATCTTCATAAGAGAAGTTATCTATTTTTTCTCTAGAAACTAAGAAACTACCATCGCATTGAGTCAATTGTGCAAAGTTAACTGCATAATCGTCTTCACCTTGGTTGTAAATATAAATTGATGCTTCCGGTCCCATAAGTCCTATATCAGCATCTCCTGAAATTAAAGCAGACATAGTCTTATCAGCACCTTGAGTATTTACTAAGTCAATTTCTAGACCTTCTTCTTCAAAGAATCCCTGGCTCATCGCTACATATTGTGGTGCATAGAACACTGAATGTGTAACTTCAGCTACAGTTATTTTTTGTAACTCTTTTGCATCTTTGTCACCCTTATCATCAGCAGTATTATTACTGCATCCTGTTAAGCAGCAAACCCCTAAAGCTGCTGCACTTACGATAGAAATAATTTTCTTGAACATCGATATACCTCCAATAAAATCAAACATAATTCATTATATTCATAGGTTGCAGTTTGGTTACAAAATTAAATATTTTAATATATACTCTATAATATATGCTATGATTAATAAAAATAGTAAATTTTTAACAGTTTATATTAATTACTTTAATAAAAATATATGTCTGTTTTGAAGTTTGCATTTAAAGTTATTATCTCATACATTATAAATAGGAGGCGCAAATTTATGAGAACTAGATCAGAAATAAAAAAAGATGCCAAAAGTAAATTAAATGCTTATTGGCACGTTCCTGTACTAACAGTTTTAATAGTTTATTTATTAGAAGCACTTATTTTAGGAGCATTAAACGATTCAATGCTATCTTCTGTATTACAAATTATAATCACAACAATCGCAAGTGTATTCACAACTATGTTATTTTTAAATATAGCTAAAAATGATGAGTTTGAAAAAGTTGAGTTTTCTTGGATGAAAGTCTCTAGCATGCAATTGTTAAAATGCATTGTCTATACATTACTTTTATCTCTGGCTACTGCAATGATACAATATATTACTGTTTTATCTAGCGTATTGCTAAGTGCTATTGCATCAATATTTGTATTAGTTGTTGAAGTTTACTTGTCATTTTCATTATTAATAATACTAGATACAGATGCTCCAATTATAGACGCTGCAAAACAAAGTATAAACTTAGTAGAGGGCAACTTCTGGAAGATAATTGTCTTTGGTTTATCATTTGTAGGTTGGTTTATCTTAGGTATAATACCTGTCTGCCTTGGTTTGCTTTGGGTATTGCCATATATGGGTATAAGCTTTGCCAATTACTACTTAGAATTAAAATCAAACAAACCGATAATTTAGATTATTATTTTGAGGCAAAGCTTGAAATATAAATCTCATATAAGTTTGAGACATAATAAAG
>CAMEPL010000142.1 GCA_945931665.1 uncultured Clostridium sp.
TTTAAGCAACGGAATCTTTGATTCGTTGGCGTTATGAACGAAGTGAATTTAAAAGAAAGGAACAAAAACATATTTCAATAATATACTATTATTATATAAAAAAATAATTATGTAAATTTTCTCACATATATTAGGAGGAAGGCTATGGACAAATATAAGAAAGTAAAAAATATCTTATTATTCATCCTTGTGGCGAATTTAGCTGTAACAGTTATGAAGATTGTTGTTGGAAGTTTGACAAATAGTTCAAGTGTTTTGGCTGATGGTTTTCATTCACTTTCTGATTCTGCTTCAAATATCGTCGGGATTGTGGGAATTTCGATAGCTGCAAAACCAAAGGACAAAACACATCCTTATGGTCATACAAAGTTTGAAATGCTATCTAGTTTATTTATTGGAATAATGATGGCTTTTATTGCATTAAAAATTATAGTTGAAGCTATTTTACAAATTAAAAATCCAGAAACATTAAATATGACTACAGTTAGTTTTATAATTTTAATAATTACTTTAATAATAAATATAATTGTGGCTAAGTATGAATATAGTGTTGGAAAGAAGAACAACAGCTATATTTTAATTTCAGATTCACTCCATACAAGAAGTGATGTTTATGTTTCAATTGGTGTTTTGATAACTTTAGTATGTATAAAACTAGGATTTCCAGTAATAGTAGATAAGTTAGTATCATTTGTCGTTGGAATATTTATTTTGCACGGTGCATATGAAATTTTTAAATCAACTATCAAAATTTTAGTAGATAGTGCTGTAATAGATGAAAATACAATAAGGGAAGTTGTTGTGGAATTTAGCGAAATAAAATATATTAAAAATATAAGAAGTAGAGGATGTGAAAGTGATATATATATAGATATGGATATTATGGTTGAACCAGATATGACTGTTGAAAAATCACATGAGCTAAGCCACAATATTGAAAATACAATGAGAGAGAAAATAAATAAAAATATACAAGTTGCGACTCATATAGAACCATTTCATAAGTAATATCCTAAAATAATATAAAAAATTAAACTGAGATCAAATTCAATAATTTTATATATAAATTCTAAAATAGGCTATCACAAGAACATGTGCTAGCCTATTTATTTAGAATTTTAATCTATTTTTTTTGAATGATTTATCAGACTTTCAAGGCGTTTATTTAAATTGTCAATAGTAGTGTTTATTTGGCCTAGAGAATCGCTTACTAAGCTATTTTCTTCAACATAATAATTTAAATAAAAATCGTCTAGTTGTCTTATAAATTTATTTGCTTGAGCAGTAGCTTCTAAAAAGTCATTAAAGTGTTTGCTTTTAATTCCTTTTTTAAACTTTTCTACATCTTTTTTTATAAAATCCACTATCTTTACTTCAGTTGAGAATGTACCATGAGGTATTGGATAAGGTTCTATTCGTTGTAAAAAATATTGTTTTTTGGCATTTATATTGTATGTATACATAACTTCAAAACCATCATCAAGTATGAATTTAATAAAATAAAGATTACCTTGTACTTTTTGAATTTTACTAGCACCTAATTGTCTAAGTAGTATTTCAATTGAGTCACCGCTTACGGAATCAATTCTGTTAAGTGACATAAAATTACCCCCCTTTTTTTTAATACTCTATTAAATATATATGAAAATATAGATAAATAATATTTTGAAATTTATATAAAGTATTAAAAATTTATATTGCAAATTTTATTGTTAGATAAATTGTTGAAATAATTATTGTGAAAATCATTATTGGGAATCCTATCTTTAAAAAATCCTTAAATGTGATGGGATACCCGTGTTTTTGGCCTACACTCGCTAAAACTACGTTAGCAGATGCACCTATTAATGTTCCATTTCCTCCAAGGCATGCACCTAGTGAAGTTGCCCACCATAAAGGTATTACATCCATACCTTGAGTGTGCATTGTAAGTATTAATGGTATAAGTGTTGCAACAAAAGGTATATTATCTAAGAATGATGAAACTATTGCAGAAATCCAAAGAAGTAAAAACATTGTAAGAACTACATTACCATGAGTTTTTGTAACTAATAATTTAGCAAGCATTGAAATTACACCAGTATTTGAAAGACCACCGACAACTATAAATAATCCAGCAAAGAAAGCAATAGTAGGCCATTCGACGCTGTAGATTATTTCATGTGGGTCTTGTTTTCCAATTAATAATAATATACATGCTCCAGTTATAGCAACTACAGAAGATTCAATACCAAGTTTGCTATGAGTCATAAACCCTATTAATATTACTAAAAGAACAAACAAACTCTTTACTAATAATGTTTTGTCCTGAATAGCTTTTTTCTCATCTAATTTTGCAATTAATTCTTCAGATTGTGGGCTTTTTACTAATTCTTTTCTATAGATAAATTTAAAGATAAATACTAATAGTAAAAGAATTATTATAATTACAGGACCTAGGTTTACAACAAAGTCACCAAAACTAAGCCCAGCAGCACTACCGATCATTATATTAGGTGGGTCACCGATTAAAGTTGAAGTACCACCAACATTTGATGCGATAATTTGTGTCATTAAAAACGGGATAGGATTAATAGAAAGAATATCGCTAATTACAAGTGTCATAGGTCCTATTAATAAAACAGTTGTCACGTTATCAAGTATTGCAGATAAAACAGCTGTTATTATCATAAAATAAACCATGATTTTAGATGGATCTCCTTTTGAGATTTTGGCTGTTAATATTGCGACGTATTCGAATAATCCTGATTTTTTTACGATTGCAACTACAATCATCATGCCAATTAGTACAAATAATGTATTAAAATCGATATGGCTAATACCTTCTTCAAATGTAACTATTTTAAATAGAAACATCAGGGCAGCACCAGATAATGCTACAACAGTTCTATCTATTTTTTCACTTATTATAAGTATCATTACAACAGCAAAAATGCAGATAGCTATTATTTGTTGTGTATTCATATTATTTCCTCCAATTCCATAAAATATAAACTACTTTATGATAGTACTTTTTTCTTGAAATTTCTACAAATAAAAAATAAAAAATATATAAAAGTTTTTTATTGTATAGCACATTCTTAAATATAATGTAAATATAAAATATTGGTTTGGGTATATTTCGGGTAAAAACATATAATATTGATATTTTTATAAATAATAATTAGAAATTGTATAAATATAAAGGATTTTGTATATTTCTATCGAATACTTATAAGGTATAAAGGAGGATTTACTTATGCAAAGATGGCAGAGAATGAATGTATATTTTAGTTTAATAGGACTTGCAATATTTATATTATGTATAATATTTATAAAAAAAGTGCCA
>CAMEPL010000143.1 GCA_945931665.1 uncultured Clostridium sp.
ATAAAGATAAAGAAAACAATAATTTTTTATATGCATACATACTATGGTTTTCTGTTAATCCTAAAAAGATGGGGCTGGGGAGTATTATAATAAACGAGATTATCGAAGTTTTAAAAGAATCTGTAAAGTTGGAGTTTTTAGTACTTCATCCTGACGATAATGAGGTCAAATATTTTTGGATGAAAAATAATTTTATGCCAAATGAAGGCAAACTAGATAAGAGAATAGATATAAATACAAGGAGAATCCTTGTATATGCAGTATAGTTTTTTATATTTACAGCATAATTATTTTTTCAAAAATGGGAAATCTAATAAAGAAATCTCTATTATAAAGACCTTTTAAAAATGTAGATATATAAGCTGGATAAAAAGTGTAACATATGTTACTGAAAATATTAATAAAAAAAGGTATCATTATAAAAGTAAATTTAAATATAGATTAAAAATAATTTAATTATAATAGATATTATACATAAGGAGGAAAAATGGCTCATTACGGAAATTTACAAAAGATAAGAAACGGAAAAAGAACTTTTGCGATAACGCCTCATATTCCAGGAGGATTTATAAAACCAGATGCACTTATAAAATTAGGTGCTGTTGCCAAAAGATATGACGGTGTTATAAAAATAACGTCTGGACAAAGGATTCTAATAACTAATTTAAAAGAAGAGGACCTTCCAGCAATATGGGACGAACTTGGTATGCAACCTGCGGTTGTCACTCAAAATTCACTTAAAAATGTAGAAATGTGTCCAGCGAATTTCTGCAAAAGATCAAAATATCCTACAGTCGGAATAGGTATGAGATTAAGCAGAGCGTTTCAAGGTATGGAGCTTCCATGTAGAACTAAAATCGGAGTTGCTGGATGTAGAAATGCCTGCGGAAGTGTTTATGCTAAGGATATCGGCGTCTTAGTCGACTTTGATAAACTGTTTTTCGTAACTGTTGGTGGTAGTGCAGGATTCCACCCTCGTTTATCTGACGTTGTAACTCGCGGGTTAACTGAGGATCAAGCTTTTGCTTTAGTAGAAGTTATCTTACACTACTATAATGAGCATGCGCTTATGGGAGAAAAATTAGGCGACTTTGTAGATAGAATAAGTATAGACAAATTTAGAGATGACGTTTTAGAAATAGCAAAACTAGAAAAGAAACTGGAAACTGAATTTAAATAAATTAAGTATAAATAAAATTTTACAGACAAGTAAATATAACAGAAATTTTACAGATTAGGAGTTTGACAGATGAGTTTATTTTTAGGAAAAATACATTACTGGTTATTTAACAAAATATTATGGTTTGAAAATTTAGAAGAGGAAATAATCAGTGTTGCAAAAAGTGAAGGGCTTGATATAGAAGGTGTAAAAGCTGAAATAGAAGCAAAATACGGAGCTAAGTTAGAAAACAAAAACTTAGAAGAAATAATAGATACTGATAATATACATGGATGGCTACAAGATAGAATCCATAGAGCTGAAGGAAGAATGGCTGCTTGGACTAGATTTATGATTCAAAACGACAAAATGTCAACTTTAGAAAAGGTCTACATAGACCAAGCAAAAGAAGCTGCCGAAGAAGTTAAATCAGAAAGAGCTATAGAAAATGCTGTCGATATATACAACAGTATGAACGATTATATATTAGACGGAATGCCATGTGACAATGTAAACCAAGTTTTAGAGTCAGACGTAGACGCTGTTAAATGGGTTAGAAGAATATGTGTTCACAGAGAACTTTGGGAAGAAGAAGGCGTGAATGTAGACGTATTTTACAACCTTAGAGGACTTTGGATTAAAGAATTTGTAAGTGACTTAAATAGCGACTTTGAATATAAAGAATTAGGCGAAAAAGAATATATAATAAGCAAAAAAGCATAATAATTATAAATTTGCAAATAATATTTTTGTACTCTACCAACTACAATGTGAGAATGATATTTGTATAGTCTATAACTTGTTAGTAGGAATTAAAAGTGCATCAAAGAAGACCCATTTTTTATGGGTCTTTTTTGTATTATAAATTGCACTCATTTTTAAAACAGGTTGTACATAATTTATATTGTGGAGGTGGAGTAATTGAACAATATAAAAATTAAAGACTTTGTAGTAAAGGAACTTTTAATACTCATAATAATGGGATGTGTCTATACTAATATTGAGATGATTTTTAGGGGCTATACGCACCCATCTATGATAATTGTAGGGGGTATATGCGGCATGTTAGCTGGACTTATAAATGATATAACACCTGCTATGAAGATGTATAAGCAATGTATTTTGAGCGCTGTTATTATAACTGTAGTAGAGTATATTTCGGGTTGGATTCTAAATATTAAACTCGGGCTCAATATATGGGATTATACAAATTTAAAATTTAATTTAAATGGACAAATATCACTTATATTTAGCTTCGCATGGTTATTTTTGAGCTATTTTGCAATAAAATTTGATGATATGCTTAAAAATGATCTATGCAGAAAGAATGTTATGAAAAATAATGTCAAATAATTAAGGAAATTTTTACAAAATTCTAGTATTATTAAAGTATATCTAAATAATACAGGAGGATTATTATGGCTAGTGAAACTATAAAGTGTAAAAGATGTAAAAACGATGCTAAGGTTATAAGCGTATCACAAAACTTTTGGAAAATGAGCTTATATTCTGTAATATGCGCTGTGATATTTTACTTTATACCTGTTATATCACTTATTTCACCAGCATTTTTAGGACTTGCATTAATAATGGCGCTTGCAGCTATTTATATGAAGTTTAAAGGTGGGGCAATTGTCCAATGCAATAAGTGCAATGCTAGGTATAAAATCAATAAGTATGATTATGATGAGTATAAAAAAGGCAATCTAAAAGGCTTCTAGAAATTAGAGGCCTTTTAGATTTTAAATTAAAAGATTTTAATTTAAAATCAATTAAAAAAATCAAAATTAGTTGGGAAAATCAGCTCAATCTGGAATTCGGTTGGGCTTTGTGGTGGGAAAACGCTTGTAAAATAGTTAAAAAAATCACTTACTAAGCTTCTTGAATACTGAGTAAGTGATTTCATTTAAGTAAAACGATTACATTTGTTAAATAAAATACTATTAGAAATCCCGCGCTAAATACAGAAAATCGCGCTGTGAAAGGGTTATCCCTACGGGTAAGACAAATATAGAGAAAGGAGAATGTTTAAAACTCCATTTCTAATAAAAGATTTTTACTTTTAAATATTTAAACTATACTTATATATTACCATAAAATCACGAAAAATAAATAAAAATTTAACAATTTTTATCGATATTTTT
>CAMEPL010000144.1 GCA_945931665.1 uncultured Clostridium sp.
AAAGATATTATATCTTGGATATAAATAGTAAAAAGAGGTTATATATAATATTAATATATTACGGACTACTTACAACAAATTAAACAACCATACCTTAGAAACTGAAATTACTAAGGTATGGTTGTTTTTTATTATAGTTTCATTAAAAATAAAAGATAATAAACAAAATTAAAAAGTATGTTGTTTACAATACAAACCCCAAAATAATGTTGCTTGTATTCTTTATACATAGAAAGTATAATGAAAAAAGTGGTAATCAACATTATATTCTAAAGAGTAAGGTTATAGGGGGAAATATTATGCTATATTTAGTTTATATTTTAGCGGGAACTGGGGCAGGAATTGTAACAGGTCTTGCGGGACTTTCTGCAGCGGTAGTTATTACACCACTGCTTGTAAGTGTATGTGGATGGGAGAGTTATAATGCAGTAACAGTTGCTCTTGCAGCTGACGTAATTGCCAGTTTACTTACAGCTTATACATATTATAAAAATAAAAATATTGATTTGAAAAATGGGATATTAGTTGCTATTACAGCATTTGTAGGAACTATTATAGGTAGTTATTCAGGATTTTTATTTTCACAATCACAACCAGATGGTCTAGGTTATATTTCTATGGCGACTACGATATTCTTAGGGATAAAGTTTTTAGTTAAACCTATAGAAGAAGGATATGATGCAGAAGTTGCTGCAGATAGAATTTGTGATAAAAAAAGAGCACTAGCAATGTTTTGTGGATGTGGGGTAGGTTGGATTTGTGGATTTACTGGAAGTGGTGGAGGAATTTTAATGCTTACAGTATTTACATTACTTCTTGGATATAACCTAAAGGTAGCAGTAGGTACAAGCACAATGATTATGAGTCTTGTTGCTTTAACAGGTGCAGTAAGTCATATTTCTATGGGGGCACAAGTTGAACTAATTCCTACATTAGTAGTTGTAGTATTTTGCATTCTTGCATCTTATATTAGTGCAAAATTTGCAAATAAGTGTGAAATCAAAAGATTAAACAAAGTCGTAGGAATATGTCTTTCAGTCCTTGGTATAATAACTATTTCAATAAAAGTTCTAGTAGGATAATTTAAAAAGTATGGATGTATATTCAATTTATATATCCATACTTTTTTTTATTAAGTGTAGGAGGCTATAACTGGGGGTTAGTAAGAAATCTTAAGAAAAATGATATATAATTAAAGTATAATAATACAAAAGGGGTAAGAGATATGAAAAAGGGATTAATGATATGTTTATTAGTTATAAGTAGTTTAGGAGTTGGAGTATTAGGAACAAATATATATTATAATAATTTACCTAAACCCCAAATAAAACAACAAACTGCTACTAATAAAGAAATTGAAAAAGAAGATACAGTAGAAGATAAAAAAGAAATTGTGACTAATGAAGATGAAGAAACTAAAGAAGTAACAGAAAATAAAGCAGTTAAAGAAACAAATAAAACTAATGACACTAATAACACTAATAAGACTCAACAATCAATTCAAACAAACACTCAAATAAAAGATGATCATAAAAATATGACTCAATGCGCAACTTGTAAAGGATGGTTTGGCGAAGGTGAAACTAGATTCGGGCAATGTTGGCAATGTTGGAAAAACTCAACTAATGATGAAGAAACTTGGCATTGTCAATATTGTGGCGTTAAATTAAATGCTAATAATCAATATGGGGAAATAGATATGTGTAATTATTGCCACTATTTATACTGTGAAAAGCCATATGAAAATAAGACTTATGAAGATTCAGGGGGATTTTCTGAATAAGTCAATGCCACTAACTAATAAATAAATGTTAAGTAAGACAAATAGCATATTACTTATATTGCAACATAAGTAATATGCTATTTTCCAAATATACCCCAAATTAATTCTAATATTAAGTAAAATCCTGTTATTTATAAAATACTGCACTTATTAGAAAGTTTGAACCATACTTTTCGTTTTCAATTATTCCATCAGGACCCCAATCTCCAAAGCCAGCCTCAACAGCTAAAGGTCTTAAATCACCATATATAGAAAAAACTCCTTTCGTCCAAACCTTTTTATAGCCCTGTGATTTTAATAATTTTTTAATTTCTTTAAGGTTTTTTCTAGATATTTTATATGCATTTTCTATTAATTTATCCATTGTGATCTCCTAAATAATTTTATATATTATTAGGTTTTCATATTTTTTGATTAATATTTATGTTGTTAAATGTAAAATAAGGTTTCAATATTAATAAAGCGCGTAAGTTTATATAATATTAATTCTGTTATAATCCTAATGAGGTAATTATATGGATTTGATAACAGGATTGTTTTTATATGTTGGAAGTATTATAGTTATACTTATTATAGCTATGGTAATTGTTGTGAAGTCATTTTTAGAGTCTTAAATAAAGGAATATTCCCTTAATATGTAGAATTAGTTAGAAAAATATATATATTTAGGAGGATTTATTTGTGGGAGAAATAAAAGATAAAATACTAATAAGTATATATGAAGAAAGCAAAAAAGATTTTCCAGACATGGAAAATAATATAACAGCAGAAAAATTCAAAATATCATATGATAATTTTAAAAAAATATTATATCAACTATCAAGGATAGAAAATTATATAGATAATGCACTTATCCAAGGTAAATATCCTCAATATCTTGTAATAAAAAATATTGAAAATATGAGATTGTCAGCTAGTGGACTAGATTATGTACAAAATATAATTAAATCATCAAAATCAGAAAAATTAAACGAATTAAATCAATTAATTGACTCAATAGAAAATTTAAATGCATGTGAAAAGGAAGAATTCAAAAAAATTGGCAATGCAATTTCTGTTGAGGAATGTGATTCTAAAGATTTAGTACATAAAATAAAATCATATTTATCCAGAATTAGAGGGAAATGTGGTGAAAAAATAGAAGACTTAATTGTACAAATAGCTAGTGAGGCTATAATAAAAGCAATGAAAGAATATGGTATGCTACCTAAGTAATAAAAAAGTATCTAATAAATAGCTGTAGAAATCCAGCTCTTTTTATATAATTATTATAAAATAAGGCTCTGTTAGCTAACTTCGTGATTAATAATATATAATATAGTTAAGTTCGTAATTGTTATAAAAGATGAAATATTAAGAGAAGTACAGGAAGTAGGAAATGTTTCACTAGTTGC
>CAMEPL010000145.1 GCA_945931665.1 uncultured Clostridium sp.
TAAATCGACTTAATTGCGATATTAGAAGATACTCAGATGACCTTAAAAAGAACATCTTGTACTACTATAATCTAATTGAAGATTTAAAATATCACCTACACTGCCTTATAACAAATAAACAACTTATGAAATCAGATAAGTGGATGGATGAATTCGGCAAATTACAAATTGCAAACAGAGTTCACAATATAGAGGGAACGAAAAACGCCGACATATTAGAGACTTACGACACTATACCAGTCCAAAACCTAGTTCCTAGCTTAGAAAGGGACTACACTTGGATGTATCTAAGCTCAAACTTATGGCTTGGATGTATATATGCAATATACGAATATCCAGAATTTGCTCCAGCTCTATTTGCAGAGCCTGCAGGCTGCATAGTTGACGAAGTAATGTACGAATGTGACGACGTTATGATAAATTGGAGATCTGCTAGATAATATGATTTTGAGGGGACTTAAAACAGTCCTCTTTTTATTGTCCGACTTCATATATAATAGTTCCATCATCACGAATTTATACTACTGCTTTATACTACTGCTGGTTGTTGTTTTGAGCCACAATTGTGACATCTTCCAGTTATTGCATCAACACTACAATCATCACCGCAATTTGAGCACTCAGTCTCCATAATATTGTTTCAAAATCTCTTTGCATCTATTAAATTCGTTTTTGACTAGAGATGTCTTTGTTTTTATGTCGTTTATGTTGTCTATGTTTTCTAATTTATGAATATAAACGTCTATATCCTCGTCTTGTTGCTCTTTGGTGATTCCTGATAATATTTCGAGTTGGTCTATCAGATTTGTCGCTTCATTATCGCCTGATTTTTGCTCTAAAGCTAGCTTAAAGTAATTTATGGCCTTGTCGTAATCGCCCTCTATTACAGCCGACTTTCCATTTGTCATCATTTCGTTGTATTGGCTGTTTGGCAAGGCAAAACATCCTGTTAGAAATATGCTGAGTGTTATGGTTAGTATTGTTGTTAATTTTTTCATTTTCTATCCCCCCATTAGAATTATGAACTTTTAAATTATTAAATCCTCCCCTGTGTTGTTACCTTTTGAGCCGATAACTTCTTCGCCAAAAACATTTCCATTCATTAATTTAATTATACAGATAAAATCCTCATTTTTATCTATAACTTTATTTAAATCAGTTTTGAACCTGATTAGTTTAGATGGATTCATATCTCCCCTAAATACTGATTTTTGAAAATGTGATAAGTACTTTTTACAAACTTTAAACACTTTTTGCACACGCTTTTCGCCTACATCATAAAATACAAATACATAGTTATAATTTAAATTTTTACTCATTATAAATTCTCCTTACAGTTAAATGGTATAAATTCTTTATCTTCCAATATATTTTTTATCAACTTGTAACAATCTAATTTAATCGCTGTTCTATATGAGACTTTTCGTTTTAGTTTTGGATGCATAAATACAGATTCTATCCTCTTTTCAAAAGCTTCTATAAAAATCTTTCTTCCTTCTTCGTTTAAAAGGCAGTAGTTGTATTTTTTGTCGAAGTGTTTTGTTACTTGGAGTTTTTTCTTATTTACCAAATCAAAAATAGTTTTGTATACTAAGACTGGCTTAAAAACCTCGCTTATATCTAAACTAAGCGAAAATCTTCCCTCTGATGGCTCGTGCAAAAAACTAATCCTTTGGTCTAAATGAGTTCTGTAGATAGAGTTTATTGTCTTTGCGTATAAAATTGAATTTCCAAACGAAATCAAGGAATTTATCGGGTTGTCTGGCGGTCTTTTAACTCTTTTATTCATTATAAAATCCTCTGGCAAAAAGTATTTAAAACTTGCATAAAATCGCTGCCAAATCTCACCCTCAACTGCCATAAGCTGGTGAATATCTTTTGCATTTTCAATTTGCTCAAATGCATCATTTTTTATCCAATCTATAACTTCCTTCACCTCAGTTTTTTCATGTCTATAATAATGATATAAAATCTCCGAAATATTTATTCCAATCCCCTTCACAATCGCCTTTGCAATTTTTAGCCTCGCCTCGCTATCTTCATACTTTCCAACTTGCTTGACAAGCAATTTTCCACTATTGTATTTATTTCTAGGATAAAAAGTTCCACTATACCCTTCAAAATAATTGAAAAAGTGGACTACAATATCGTTTTTAGCCAAAAAGTCCAAAAGCTTTGTATTTATACTTATTTCATTCAAACAGTATATTTCTTTAGTATTTTCAATTGGAATATAGACATTTTTGCCATCTTTTCTAAAACAAAGCGAATTATCCTTTCTGCTAAGCTCGCCCATAGAAGTAATATATCTCGTACTACCCATATTTCACATCCCCTTTTTATATATAACAATATTCATAATAAGCACATTTTTTACATTTAGGTTTGTTCAACACATCTGGAATAGTCTCAGATGCGATTAGTTTCTGTATATCTGCAATATAAAGATCTAGCTCTTTTTCTATTTCATCAGTAAGCTCAAAATAGTATACTTTGTTGTCTGACTTTTTCTTTTCTATACACTCTAGTTTTCCTTTTCTTATTATTCCTTTATCCTTCAAAACTTTTAGATAAAATAATAGCTGCCATTTGCTAGCATTGATGTCCGCATCTGATTTTTTTATTTCGGTAAGATATTCTTTGGTGATTTTGTCTACTTTTATATTTTCAATTGCTATCTCTGAATTGTCTGACTCTGCTAATTTTTGTTCGTGAATTGCCTTTCCAACTTTGACAAGCTCACTGTTATCTTCTAAATTCAATCGATTTGCAAGTAGATAGCATTGTCTTTTGCAGTGGAAATAGTAGTTTATTATGGTACCGTTTATTTTCATAACTTTGCTCCTTTCTTTTGTTTTGGATTGAAGTACATCTTATGTTACGGTTAAATTTCATATAATATATCAATGGATAGTTAATGAATATCCGTTTAAATACATCTCATGTTGCTGTTAAATTAAATTAGACAACATGCTTAAAGTAAGAGTTTATATGTTTAAATACATCTCATGTTGCTGTTAAATGGTTAAATAATATGTTTACAATCAAAGATTTTAAAGGTTTAAATACATCTCATGTTGCTGTTAAATGAAGATGCTAATTTAACATATGCTGATTTAAGTTATGCGTTTAAATACATCTCATGTTGCTGTTAAAT
>CAMEPL010000146.1 GCA_945931665.1 uncultured Clostridium sp.
TTAATATGACTATTTTTTAGTACTTTATATAATTGAAATTTATTAATTATATATTGGTCTAAAAAGTGAATTTTATATTTTTTGAAAATAACATCAAAAAAAGTTGATATTAGATTTGAATATATGGTAATATATTTGATATAGAAAATATCTAATATATTAAAATAACAAAGCGTATTATATACATGCTATATAATATTGTAATAATTAACACAATATATTAATATATAAAAAAAGTAATATAGTTACAATTTTAACATCAAAAAAATTTGATTTTAGATATTGTTGACTTTATATAGATATAATTGGAATTAAATATTGTCAAAATCTAATAATAATTATGTATATTAAAAATGTAGTATGTATAAATAGCATAATTTAACTAAGGAGTCAAATAAAATGAAAAACAAAAAATATCCCAAAATAGGTATATCTGGAAGTATATTGATAGATGAAGGTGGAATGTTCCCTGGATATGAAAGAGCTTATGTGAATAATGATTATATACAATCGTTAGTTAGATGTAAAGCAGTACCTTATATAGTTCCTATTATTGATGATGAAGAATTAATAAGAGAGCAGATTATAAATATTGATGCTCTTATACTTTCAGGAGGACAAGACATAAATCCATTATTATGGAATGAAGAGCCTCACAATAAATTAGGTACGATAATGCCTAAAAGAGATACGTTTGATTTTAAATTATTTAAAATTGCATTAGAACTTAAGAAGCCAGTTTTGGGTATATGTAGAGGTGAGCAAATAATAAATGTAGCAGAGGGGGGAAGTTTATATCAGGATATATCATTAATTGAAAACTCTTATATAAAACATGATCAACAATGCTTACCAAATATTGCAACGCATACAGTCCAAATCAAAGAGGGAACATAGTTATATGAAATAATAAATGAAAAGGAAATACATGTAAATAGCTTTCATCATTTAGGTGTAAAAAAGGTTGCTCCTGGATATATAGTATCTGCAATTGCAAAGGATGGAGTAGTTGAGGCGATAGAGAAAGTGGGAGAAAATTTTGTGATAGGAATTCAATGGCATCCAGAAATGATGACTAAAGATTGCTACAAAATGAAAAAAATATTTATGGCATTAGTTAATGCTGCATCTAAATAAAATACTTAAATAATATTAAAAACACAATAGGTAAGAAATAAGGAGAAACAAATGAAAAAAGTGGATTTGACACAAGGAAAGGTACTATCTGTAATAGCAGCATTGGCTATACCAATAATGGGTAGTTCACTTTTACAATTCACCTATAACATAGTAGATATGTTTTGGGTTGGAGGACTTGGAAGCAATGCTGTTGCAAGTGTTGGTTCATCAAGTTTTTTTATAGGGCTTGGGTATTCTATAAATACACTTGTGGTTATAGGTGCTGGAATAAAGGTTTCCCATGCATTAGGTAGGAATGAAGAACATGAGTCTAAAGCATATATAAATTCAGGAATATTTGTTAATTTTATTCTTGGTCTTTTATACGCTATTATACTTATATTTGCAGGAAAATATTTTATAGGATTCTTAAATCTAGGAAATGAAGTAGTAGAAAATGGAGCTAATTTATATCTAATGATAAGTGCTCCAATGCTATTTTTCTCATTCTTCAATCAAATGTATATAAGGATTCTTGGTAGTTATGGACATAACTCAAGTGCTCTTAGAATAAGTACTGTTGGTATAGCCTTAAATATTATTTTAGACCCAATATTTATATATACATTTAAATTTGGAGTATTAGGAGCAGCTATAGCAACATTAATATCAAATATAGTTATGTTTATAATGTTTAGAATAAGTTCAAAAGGATTATTTAACTTTGATCTTAAAATAGGAGTAGAAAAAGAAAAAGTTATAGAAGTAATAAGACTAGGATTTCCGATGGCATTTCAAAGAATATTATTTACATTAGTAAATATAGTACTTGCTAGAATAATATCTATATTTGGCTCAGATGCAATAGCAGGTCAAAAGATAGGTCTTCAAATAGAGTCAGTAACGTTTATGATAATAGGTGGCTTAAATGGAGCTATAGCAAGCTTTACAGGACAAAACTTTGGTGCGAAAAAATACGATAGAATCATAAAGGGATATCATACTTCTTTAACCATAGGTATAGTATATGCAGTTATTACATCAATAGTATTTATACTGATACCAGAATATCTAGTAAATATTTTTATAAAAGATGCTTCTACTATAAAAATTGCTAGTATGTATTTACAAATAATAGCATATTCACAAATATTTAGTGCTATTGAGATGGTTTCAAATGGTATGTTTACAGGGCTTGGAATGCCAAATATTCCAGCTGCCATAAGTATTATATTTACTGTACTTAGAATACCAATGGCATTAATATTTATAAAATATTTTGATGTAAATGGAATATGGTTAAGTATTTCAATATCAAGTGTTTTAAAAGGAATTGCATCATATGTAATGTATAGACTTAAGGTAAGAAAGGACGAGAGATATGCTTAAGACAATGAAGAATTTGTTCACGAAACAAGAATTATTAAAAGGTAATTTTGGAGTTGAAAGAGAAGGTCTTAGAGTTGACTTTGAAGGGAAATTATCTCAAAAACCACATCCAATAGCTTTTGGACATAAAATGTGTAATCCATATATAACTACAGATTTTTCAGAGAGTCAATTAGAACTAATAACGCCTACATTTTCAACTACAAAAGAGACATATAACTTTTTAAATGCACTTTATGATATAGTAGCAATGGAGATTAAAGATGAATATTTATGGCCACAATCTATGCCAGCTATAATACCAGATGATAAAGATATACCGATAGCTGAGTTTTGTGAATGCGAAGAAGGAAAGACAGCTAGAGAATATCGAGAAGAGCTATTTTTAAAATATGGTGGTAAAAGACAATTAATATCAGGAATACATTATAATTTTTCATTTAATGAAAATATAATAAAAAAGCTATATGAAAATAGTAGCAAATCAAAGAATTATAAAACTTTTAAAGATGATATCTACTTAAAAGTTACAAGAAATTATCTTCG
>CAMEPL010000147.1 GCA_945931665.1 uncultured Clostridium sp.
ATCAACAGATTGATGAATCAAAAGCTCACTGTATAATCTCAATCATAATGTCTAGTGACAGCGCCTACAGTTTAATCTATTATGTTTTTGCTAAACTAACTGATTATAATAAAAAATCATCTATAATAGAATTTTTAAATACTCTAAACAATAATAGCGTCCTTATGAAATATTATCTTGACGAGAAAAACCATATAGTCGGTTCAATAAATTATATCGGCATTGATGCAAATTTTAATAGCTCTGAGTTTATAGCTTTGATGGAAATAGGTTTTAGTGAAATTATTGATACATATAGTAAAATCAATAAACTAATTTAGGGGGAATAAAAATGGATTTTGATACTAAAAAATTAAAAGTTATGGGCGCAATGAGAGATGCAGACCTTTTAGAAGCATTTGATATTTTACAAGATGATAATGAAGCATTATGTCTACAATCATCACAACAAATTGACGAATCTGGTGCAATATGCGTAATTTCTGTAATACTACTTCCAAATAGAGCCTACAGTTTAATCTACTACTATATAGCTAAACTCAGCAATCCAGCAAAGAAAAACCTTGTTTTAAATATTTTAAATAATTTAAATGAACACAGTCTATTGGTCAGATACTACCTAGACTCTGATAATAAAATATATGGTAGTGTAAATTATGTCGGTGTTGAAAGAACATTCAGCAGCACTGAATTTATACACATTTTAAAAGTCGGCTATCGTGATGTTTTGGAATCTTATAATACAATACTAAATTCTATATAGATGTTAAGTTAGAACATGCAATGATTTTTTTAACAAAATAAAAAACTGGATTATAAAAATCCAGTTTTTTATTTTTATTTATTATCTTTGTCTAAATCTACTTTGTTATCTATCTCTACATCTATCTTTTTTTCAAGAGTTAAACCTTCATCAACTGTTTGAAACTCACTTCCTTCAAGAACTACTTCTTTTTCTGATGAAGTATTATCTAAATCTAAGTTTTCTTCTATTTTGTCGCAAGGTTCCTCTCCATTTAAGATTTGCATAAATTCCTCACCTGTTATTGTTTCTCTTTCAAGTAAGTACTTAGATATTTCATGTAGTTTTTCTTCATTTTCTTTAAGTATATTCATAGCTTTTTTATGAGCTGATTTTATTATACTTAAAACTTCTTGGTCTATTTTAGTTGAAGTTTCTGGTGAACAAGTAAGCGATGCATCTCCTCCTAGATATTGATTTGTCACTGTTTCAAGTGCCATCATATCGAAGTCTTCACTCATACCATATCTTGTTACCATTGCTCTAGCAATCTTAGTAGCTTGTTCGATATCGTTTGATGCCCCTGTTGTGAATGAGCCGAATATTAATTCTTCTGCTGCACGTCCTCCTGTAAAAGTAGCGATTTTGTTAAATGCTTCTTGTTTTGTCATTAGGACTTTTTCACCTTCATCAACTTGAAGTGTATATCCAAGCGCTCCTGACGTACGAGGGATTATTGTTATCTTGTGTACTGGTGCAGATTCTGTTTGTTTTGCTGCAACAAGTGCATGACCAACTTCGTGATATGCAATTATTGATTTTTCTCTTTGAGATATAACTGCGCCTTTTCTTTGGTAACCAGCTATTACAACTTCTACACTTTCTTCTAAGTCTTCTTGTAAAACTTCATGTCTTCCCATTTTAACTGCTCTTAATGCACCTTCGTTTATTATGTTTGCAAGCTCAGCACCACTAGCTCCTGCTGTTGCTCTAGCAATCGCATTGTAGTCTATATCTTTTGCCATATTAACGCCATTTGCATGTACTTTAAGTATCGCTTCACGACCAGCTAAGTCTGGAAGTTCTACAGGTATACGTCTATCAAAACGTCCTGGTCTAAGTAATGCTTTGTCTAGTGAGTCTGGTCTATTTGTCGCTGCTAATATAACAACACCTTTTTTACCATCGAAACCATCCATCTCAGTAAGAAGCTGGTTAAGAGTTTGTTCTCTTTCGTCGTTTCCTCCTGGCATACCAGTATCACGTTTCTTACCTATTGTGTCTATTTCATCTATAAATACTATACATGGAGCTTTTTCGTTGGCTTGTTTAAATAAATCCCTAACCTTAGCAGCACCCATACCTACGAACATCTCAACAAATTCAGATCCTGAAATTGAGAAGAATGGAACTTTTGCCTCACCTGCTACAGCTTTTGCAAGTAATGTTTTACCTGTTCCTGGAGGTCCTACAAGTAATGCCCCTTTAGGCATTACTGCCCCGATTTCTTCGTATTTTTTAGGATTATGAAGGAAATCTACTATTTCAGTAAGGGCTTCTTTTGCTTCGTCTTGTCCTGCTACATCGTCAAAAGTCTTCCCTGTTTGGGCTTCTACGTAAACTTTTGCGTTGCTCTTACCAAATTGCATTGCATTTGAGCTTCCACCAAGTCTTTTTGCCATTGATTTCATAAGCCAATTTCCTATAAATAAGAAGATTGCAAGTGGTAATATCCAGCTTACTATAAAGTTGACTATCCATGAATTTTCATCTGTAACTTGTTTTGTAAACTTAACATTGTGGTCTTGTAAAGTCTTAACTAAATCTGGATTTTCAACGTATCCTGTATAATATGATTTTTTATTTTGTTTTTCATTTTGCCCATTCTTTTTTAAAGTGTACACTATTTCAGTATCACTCATCTCTACTTGGTCTACCTTGTCAGCTTCGACTTGAGTTAAAAATGTACTATAATCCACTTCTTCATATATTCGGGAATTTATGCTTGGTAAGAATAAACTATTCAACATTACAACAAGCAATAATATTAAAAAGAAGTTAAAATAGTTAAAATGTTTTGGTTTGTTTTTTTCTTCTTTCATATTAGCACCTTTCCTATGTATTGATATATTATTTGATTTTCAAAATACCTATCAAAATTCATTATATATTATTATTGATAAAAAAACATTATATATTACATAAGATTTTATACAATTCTTAATATACTTATTTCATTATTTACTCAAAATATATAATACCCTTGTTAATTGAATATGTACTTTT
>CAMEPL010000148.1 GCA_945931665.1 uncultured Clostridium sp.
AAATGGCAAGTATACAAGAACATTTAGACAAAATAAAAAATGCTATATTCGGGAAAGATGTAAGACAAGCTATACATGATTCAATAGAAGAATGTTATAGAACAGCTGCAGTAGATCATGATAATGCTAATATGGAAGTGAGGAGAGCAAGGGGAACTCATGAAACTCTTAATGATAGATTAGTAGAAAATGAAAAGAACCAGGAAAAAATAAGTGCGCAATTGGATACTAAGGCGAACAAAACAGAAACTAAAAATATACAACAACAAGTAAACAATTTAGTTTTAGGTGCTGTTGGTGATGGAAATAATCCAGAAGTTATTCAAGCGAGAGGAAAAGAAGATGTAGTTAGTGATAGATTTAATCTAATTGAAAAAGGGAATGTTAATAATTTATCTTTTTCTAAATTTGGTAAAACAAATATAAATATTATTGATTATACTAATGCCTTATACAACAAAAAGATAAATGGTTATGATACAGGAACTTCTCTACCGATATATGGAGATAACAAAGGAAGTATTGTTGTTACATTTCCGATAGAAATTTATAGTGGAACTATAAAAATACCTAAGTATAATGCAAATGGTCAAGCTATTTTATTATCTGCAAGTGGCAAGGTTTTTAAAAACTTTACTTATTCAAATTTAGTTAATGATAATTTAGCTTGGTTAACTGTTACAGACAATTATTTTGAAATAAATTTAAGTAAATTATATAGTTACTGCTGGAGTACATTTTTCAATAAAGTAGTAACAGAATTAATAATAGCTATGGATAAAAATAATTCTTTTATTTATAGGGAAAATGGTATCAGTATATTTAATAATGAAAGTTTAGTTGAAGAAATTAAAAACACTTATCCATTTTCAAACACTTCTGTTTTAATCAAGAATGGTAGAAATTACAGAAGTCTAATGAAAGCAATAAAAGATATAAAAATTTATACAAATGATTTAACAAATAAGTTCTATATAAGATTTTTAACTGTAGGAACAACTATAGGATTACACATAGCAACTGTAGAAAAAGGCGATACAGTATTAAATGCACCTAGCATTGAAATTAAGTCAGGGATACAAAAAGTAGATTTCACCGCCCAAAATTCTAGTGGGTATAGTGGTTATGTATTAATAGATACAAGTCTGATTGACGCTGATTTATCTGCTTGGGGCTGGTATGAACTTGACTATGAAACGAGTGGGCTATCAAGTTCTGTATTAAATAAGCCCGCTGAAACAACTATAGTTGATACTGAAGAGTATAAAATTATTATTCCACCTAAGATATATGGAGTAAGCAATAAGGAAGTAGCCTTATATTTAGATAATATATCATCTTTAAAATTAGATAATTATATAATTAGAAAAGTTAGAGGAACTGGCGATTTAAAGAGTAGAAACAGAATTATTTATAATATAAATACTACTGGTTGGGCAGATAAAACAAATTTAGAACTATATAAACCTAATGGAGATAAAATAAAAGATTTAGAAATACCTTTTAAAATCGTAGGAGATTCAGCTAATGCAAATGTTACAAAGAAATGTTTATTTATAGGGGATAGTTTTATTGCAAGTAATAATATAACAGCAGAATTAGTAAAATTATTTGCAAATGATAAAATGAATATAGAATTATTAGGGACTAAAGGAAGTGGAACTAATAAACATGAGGGCAGGGCAGGTTGGTCAAGTTATGATTATGTTGCTACGTCAGACTTTAATAATTCAACAAATGCCTTCTTGAATAATGGACGTTTTGATTTTAACTACTATATTACACAAAATTCTATAGATACACCAGATTGGGTATTTTTACAAGTGGGTATTAATGATACATGGCGACCTATGAACGGTACAACAACTATAGGAAACTTACAAACAATTATAAATTCTATAAAGTCATTTGATAGTAATATTAAAGTAGGAATAGGTTTAGTCTGCCCTCCTTATCTAGGTGAATATGGATTAAACAATAGTTATGACCATTTAAAAAGAATAAATATTAATGAAACTATTATAAATACTTTTAAAAATAAAGAAAGCGATAATGTATTTATTGTACCTATAAACGTAAACCTAGACTGTATTTATAATTTTCCTATGACTACAACTACTATAAATAGTAGGAATACTGAAACAATAAAGAAATGTAGTGATGATACACACCCAGCTAATAGTGGATATTATCAAATAAGTGACAGTTATTATTGTTTCTTAAAATGTAACTAGTTCATAATTGATTAAAATTACGAATTAGGTAAATAAAAAATAATAGATAGACATTAATTACATTAAAGCTTTTCAAAATAAAATTTTAAGGAGCTACATTAAACGTAGCTCTTTTTTCATTCATAAAATAAATTTTACAATTATTATTAAATTTATATGCAGTAGAACAAATGATAAAATATTATCATTTAGATAATAGTGGACTAATATGAAACTAATAAAAAGAGTTTAGTAAATAGACTCTTTTTATTTTAAAAAATAATGAAAGAAGGTATAAAAAATGAGTTTTATTACACAATTACAAAAAGAAGTGACTTTAGAAGTTATATATATTCTGTTTTCAATATTAGTTGCTCTGGACATTGCAACAGGATCTTTTAAAGCCTGGAAAAAAGGTGGATTTAAAAGTAGAAGTTTAAGAGATGGAATGTTTGGAAGCATGGCTGAATTAATGTTTTTATTAATATGCATTATTATTGCAAAATTAATTCCAATCTCTAGATTTATTGTTTATGTAATACTTACTGTTATGATAGTAAAAGAATTAAGCAGCATAATAGAAAATCTTATTGAATGTGGGGCCAAGGTACCTGCATGGCTTGCCAAAGGGTTAAAGGTGTACAATGACAAATTAGATAATATAGATATAAATGATTTAAAGAAAGATGCACAATAGTGTATCTTTTTAATTTTATATAGAAAAAGGAGAATTATTATGAGAATAGGAACAGAAGGAATTAAATTAATAAAAAGTTTTGAAGGGTGTGTGCTTACT
>CAMEPL010000149.1 GCA_945931665.1 uncultured Clostridium sp.
CCATTGCTGTACAAGGTGCTGCACCAAGAAGTACTGCTCCTGCTAAATATTCTTTAGCTAAATCTGCTGGTATTATATTTTTAAATACTATCATTAAAAAGAAATATGATATAACATACATAGAAAATGGTTTTATTAACCAGTTGGTACTACATGTTACTGCTAATCCTTTTTTCTCTCTTGCCGCATTTTTTATAGATGTAAAATCTATTTTTAGCATCATTGGATAAATCATAAGCCATATAAGTATTGCCACTGGTATAGAAACTTGGGCATAAGTAAACTTATCTAACGCTTGTGGTATTTGAGGTGCATACACTCCAATTAATACACCTACTACTATACAAAGCGCTACCCATATAGTTAAATATTTTTCGAAAAATCCAAGTCCTTCACTACTTTCTTTTTTTACATCTTCTGATTTAATTATTTGATTACTATTTTTCATCATTTTACCTCCTTATTTGTATAATCATATTCAATTATATGAATATGTTTCTTTATAGTAAGGTGATTTGTCACCTTAATTGTAATGTTATTTTGAACTACCTTCTCTTATTAGTCTTGCAAAATCATTTGGAAGTATTTCGTTTTCCTCAATTTCTCTTGCCATTTTTTCAAAATCATAATCTACTTCTATTATTTCCACTTTAACAGAAGATTCCTTTTGACCTATTTCATCTTCATTTTGTATGTCTATAATTACATAATTTGCATCTGGTGTGTTAGTTTTTGGTTTTCCCACACTACCTGCATTCACAAGTAATTTTTCCCCATAGTATTTAGAATAAGGTATATGAGTATGACCACAAACTAATATATCTTCAACTAGTTCTCCCATAACCTCCTCTGCTTCTTTAGAATTTTCTTTTAAATATTCATTAATTACCCTTGTACTTCCATGAACAAATTTTATAGTTTTGTTGTTAAACGTAAATGTAGCTTCTTTTGGTAAATTTCTTAGATATGTTTTATTTTCAGGTTTTGTTTCTTCACTTGTAAAGTGCATAGAAAGACCTGCTTTCTCAGCATCCTTTGGATCAGGATAATCACATCCACATATTATTTTAAAGTTTCCTATGGCTTCATCGTAATTTCCCATTATAGTAAGAATTTTTTCTTCTTTTAAAGTTTCAATAACTTCATTTGGGCGAGTTGCATATCCTACTAAATCCCCTGTGCATACAGTTAAATCTACATGCCTATTTTTAATATCTGCTAAAACTTCATTAAGTGCATATATATTGCTATGTATGTCTGATATTACTGCTATTCTCATTATTGCGCCTCCTAAATTTCTTTCTCTTTGTTAATATTTGATATAATATATTTAGCTTGTGATACTGTTTCACAAGTTATTCCAGCGTCTTTATAAGCTTTTAAAATATTACTATCCTGCTTTAATAATTCTTCTTTTTCTAATTCCTCAGATAAAAGCATTTGGATAAAATTATAATCCTTTAATATTTTTTCATCTAACTTATAATAAACATACTTGGCTTCTTTATAATAAGTAACTAAATTAGCATTCATTAATTTATTAAGATGTCTAGATGCATTAGATTGTGTTATTTGAAGAATTGCTTCTATTTCACAAACACATAGTGGACCACACCTTAAAATATTTAATATTCTAAGTCTAGTTTCATCTCCAAGTGCTTTTAGTATTTTTACTAAATTCATATTTCCTCCTTTTCATATTATCATATTCACTTTTAATCATATGATATTCTAAAAATCAAATTTTGTAAACTATTATATCAATTTTTTTTGATTTATTTTCTGTTTTTATTTACATATCTATACCTATGTGCATATAATTCGGCATTAATCTAATAAATAGGCTCTATGATTAAATATAAAATATTTGTTATAATAAAAGTATTGGAGGTATTCAAATGAACAATATAGATTTAGTTTTTAAAGCATTATCTGATCCTATTAGATTGGATATTTTAAAAATACTGTATTCTAGTGACAGTGTTTGTGTATGTGAATTAGTTGATAAGTTTAATATATCACAGTCAAAATTGTCTTATCACTTAAAAATGCTGCTTTCAGCTGAGCTTATAAATAAATCATCTCAAGGGAAATGGAATTTTTATTCTGTAAATAAAGATACTTTATCACAAGTGCTAACTTATGAAGTAATTAAAAACTTATTTTTATAATATATTATAAAATCAAAAAAAATCGATATAATGATTAGTATATTTTAATATCAATTTTTTTGGATTTATTTTAGAAGGTTATTATAATCATTTTAAATTTTGGCTCTGTCAGACAATTGTGTGATATATATAAATCAAAAGTAGCTAGAACTGTTGGATTATGAACTGCTCCCTGTCAAGTAGACAGTGCAAATAATAAAAATTAAGCAACTAAGGTCTGAGTCCGATATTCAATCGTGCTTAGGCCTTTTAGTTTTTTCTGTAATCTTTTATTATTATAAAATTCTATATAATTATCTATATTCTTTGTATAAAAAAATATAGTAGCAAATTTAACTTTGAAATTTACTACTATACCTCTCTAATACTGAATTATCTCTTTCAATATATATTCATAAATATTTTCTAATTTATTACCTTTTATTTATATTAAATAAAGTCTAATAATTCTAATATTTCTTTAGCAATTTCTCTTTCTTTTCCAATATAAGGATATGAGTGAATATGAATTGCAGGATTAAAATTAAGCTCAATTATTGCATATCGAGAGTTTTCATTAGTGTAATCATCTATCATCATATCAACACCACAAATATTAGCTCCGATTGCTTTAGATGCTTTAACTGCTATATCTTTAAATTTTTGAGGTATCTCATCCGTATAATCAATACTATCTCCACCTGTACTAATATTTGAGTTTTCTCTTA
>CAMEPL010000150.1 GCA_945931665.1 uncultured Clostridium sp.
TACTAAACTAAGTAGTATTACAAAATAAAATATAGGGGGAAGATGATGGTCACATTAATTACATGTTTAATAGGAGGTTTAGGTGCAGGAATAGGAACAGGACTTGCTGGACTTAGTGCAGCTGCAGTTATATCACCTATGCTAATTACTTTTTTAGGAATGCCTGCATACCAAGCAGTCGGAATTGCTCTAGCATCTGATGTACTTGCTAGCGCTGTATCAGCCTATACTTATGGTAAAAATAAAAACCTAGATATAAAAAATGGAATGATAATGATGATAACTGTTTTGATATTTACCATGGTAGGAAGCTATATATCTAGCTTAGTACCTAATAAAATGATGGGTAATTTTTCTGTATATATGACACTTTTAGTTGGGATTAAATTTATAATAAAGCCTGTTATGACAACAAAAGACGATATGGAAGAAAAATCAGAGAAAACGAAAATAATACAATCAATATTATGTGGTATTATGATTGGATTTATATGCGGATTTATTGGTGCTGGTGGAGGAATGATGCTTTTATTAATACTTACAAGTGTATTAGGATATGAGCTAAAAACAGCAGTTGGGACAAGTGTATTTATAATGGCTTTTACTGCATTTACAGGAGCTATGTCACACTTTGTAATAGGTGGAGTGCCTGATTTCAAAATTTTAATTCTTTGTATGGTATTTACATTTGTAGGAGCGCAGGTTTCTGCCAAATTTGCTAATAAATCTTCTGAAGAGGTTTTAAACAGAGTACTTGGAATTGTACTATGTGCAATTGGCACATTGATGGTTGTTATGAATATGATAGCTTAATACAAATAAATATTTTAAGAATTTGTATGTGTATATATGAATTAGGATTTATACTGGGATGAATTTTTCATTCCAGTATTTTTATTATATTTTAAATGATATATGATGTCTATTAAAGTAACAGTTGAAATATAGAAATACTGATATAATTATATATATAATAAAAATTGGGGAACTAGAAGTTTATTCTATAAATACTGATTTTAATTTATATAATTTAACAAAATGTATATTCATATAGGGGGGCAAAAAAATGAAAAATATTAAGACAAACAGAACATTTACAGTATGGAGAAAATATGGATGGCTATTGACTTTTATCATTGCAATTGGTGGATTGTTTGAACATAAAATTGGATTGATAGTACCTTTCTTTATAATGCCAGGACTTATGATAACTTCATTATTTGACGGGAGATTTTGGTGTGGAAATGTATGTCCACATGGAAGTTGGTATGATAGTATTTTGCTTAGATATTCTAAAAATAAAGAAATACCAAGAGGATTTAAAAATATAGTAACTATTGTAATAGTATTTGTTATTTTTATATTTATTTTGGGAAGCAGGGTATTTAAGGTATTTAGTAATTTTTCAAGTTTAGATTTATGGGATAAGTTTGGATTTATATTTGTTACAACTTATCTTGTTGTACTACTTATAAGTACAGCATTAGCGTTATTTATATCACCTAGAACTTGGTGTCAATTTTGTCCAATGGGAAGTATGCAAAAACTTCTTGGTAAATTAGGTGAAGAAACAAAAATTTCAAAGAATACGGATAAAAAACTTACTATTATTGATAGAAATGCTTGTATAAAATGTGAAAAATGCGCTAGAGTATGTCCAATGCAGTTAAAACCTTATTTAGAATTTGATGAAAATAATAAGTTTGAAGATATAAATTGCATAAAGTGTAAAACTTGTGTGAATAATTGCCCTAAAAATATACTTGAGATTAAATAACTAAAAATAATATTGGAGTTTAATTGATAAAATATAACTTTGTGCGGTATTGTAGATTTTTGAAAAATCATCAGTTAGAATTAAATTAAGATTTATTTTATATTGAAGGGGTGGAGATATGAAAGATTTAAAAGATATTTGCAAAATCGCACTAGTTCAAGCAGCACCAGTTATGTTTAATAAAAAGGCAGGAGTCGAAAAAACTGTAAAACTTATTCAAGAAGCAGCTCAAAATAATGTAGATTTAATTGTATTTCCAGAATTATTTATACCAGGATATCCATATGGGATGACTTATGGTTTTACTGTTGGAAGTAGAAATGAAGATGGACGCAAAGATTGGAAAGTTTACTATGATAATTCTATAGTTGTTCCAGGGGTAGAAACGAAAATGTTGGCAAAAGCAGCAAAAGATGCACATGCTTATGTAAGTATAGGATTTTCTGAACGCGATATAAATACAGGCACACTTTATAACTCAAATATATTTTTTTCACCAGAAGGAGAAATAGTTGGTGTTCACAGAAAACTTAAGCCGACAGGAGCAGAACGTGTTGTCTGGGGAGATGCAAATAAAGGCTATTTCCCTATTGTGGATACCCCTTGGGGCAATATGGGTAGTTTAATATGTTGGGAAAGTTATATGCCACTTGCAAGAGTTGCGCTTTATGAAAAAGGAGTAACTCTTTATATCTCACCAAATACTAATGACAACAAAGAATGGCAAGCAACTATACAACATATAGCATTAGAAGGTCATTGTTATTTTATAAATTCAGATATGTATTTTACAAAAGATATGTACCCAAAAGATTTACATTGCCAAGAAGAAATAGATAAATTACCAGATATAGTATGTCGTGGTGGTAGTTGTATAGTAGACCCGTATGGACATTATGTAACAGAACCAGTTTGGGATAAAGAAGAAATTATATATGCAGATTTAGAAATGCAAAAGGTACCAATGAGTCGTATGGAATTAGATACTTGTGGTCATTATGCGAGGGAAGATGTACTAGAACTTATAGTTCATGATGATATTGATAAGAATTTTAATAATAAATAGAGCTATTTTTCATAATAAAAAATATTAAAATA
>CAMEPL010000151.1 GCA_945931665.1 uncultured Clostridium sp.
TTGAAGTTATGTTATTAGGTCGTCTTATACAGGCATGTGGTGCAGGAATATTAACTGCAATAACTCAAGTTATTGCATTAACAATTTTTCCTGTTGAAAAAAGAGGTACAGCTATGGGATGGTACGGATTAGCAGTTGGGGTAGCACCAGTTATAGCGCCAACATTAGCAGGGGTTATCTCTGATAGAGTTGGTTGGAGAATGTTCTTCGTATTAGTACTTGCTATAGCGATTATATCATTTATAGTGTCTGTTTTCGTTTTGGAGAATGTTTTAGAAACTAAGAAACAAAAATTAGATATTGCATCATTTATTTATAGTATATGTGGTTTTGGTGGAATTACATTAATGGTAAGTAGTATTTCTAGTGGAGATTGTAAAAGCATTAATTTTATTATTTTATCAAGCTTTGGAATATTAGGAATGATATTATTTATACAAAGACAATTAAAACTTGAAGAACCATTTTTAGAGATTAAATTAGTAAAAAATAAAATTTTTGCACTATCATTAATAGGAAGTATATTACTTTACTTTATTGTACTTGGATCTTCAGTAATGTTACCATTATATGTACAAAGTATAAAAGGTTATTCAGCGACAATTTCAGGATTTGTAACATTGCCAGGAGCTATTGTAATGGCAGTATTAAGTCCAATTGCAGGGAAAATATATGATAAATTAGGAATAAGAAGGTTATATATAGCAAGTGCACTATTATTGTTTATAGGAAGTGCTGGTATGAGTAAAATTACAATGGAAACATCAATATGGTGGGCATGTATTTTAAATGTATGCCGTTATGCAGCTATAGGATGTATACTTACTCCTATTATGACATGGGGAGTTAACAATATAGAGGATAGTTTAACATCACATGGAACGGCACTTATAAATACGTTGAGAACAATTGCAGGAGCAATAGGTAGTGTGGTATTTGTGGGTATAATGACATCTGTTGCAGCTAGCTCATCTTATACTAACCCTAGTCAGGCACAGCTTGAGGGAATGTCTGTAGCATTTGTTGGAATGGCTATTACATCAGCAGCATTTTTAATAGTTGGTATTTGGGATGTTAAAGATGTTAAAATTGATGATGAATATACACAATCAGAAGATGAGTCCGAAGTAGTTGTATAAAAGTATGTTAGAATAATAGTTTCAAATTAGAATAAACAACATATAAAATGATATAATCAAAAGAGAAATATAAATAAATTGATAGAGTTATTCCAAGGGTCTAGATTATTATAATTTTACCCTTGGATTTTTATTTTTTAAGAAAAGATATTTTTATAGGATGCTAATGTTTGGTTTATTCTATATGATTTGGTATAATGTAACATAAAGTATATAGAAATGGAGGAAACAATATGTGGTTATTATTTGCGATACTATCATCTATATTTGCAGCATTAACTTCTATTCTTGCAAAGGTAGGAATTGATGGAGTTAACTCAAACTTAGCGACTGCAATAAGAACAGTAGTAGTTCTTATTATGGCATGGGCAATGGTATTTTTAACTAATACACAAAGTGGGATTGTAGAAATCAGCAAAAAAAGCTGGACATTTTTAATTTTATCTGGTGTTGCAACAGGGGCATCTTGGCTATGTTATTATAAAGCATTACAGATAGGGGATGCATCTAAAGTTGTACCAATCGATAAATTAAGTGTTGTAATTACTTTAATATTAGCTTTTACATTTTTACATGAACAATTTACGATGAAGTCATTTATAGGATCAGTACTTATTACAGCAGGGACTTTATTTATGGTATTATAATTTATTTTTTTGAAAAATATAATTTATTTTAAAAATACTAGAGGGATAAAGTATCTGCATATTTTCTAAGTATAAAATGAAAATGAGTTTCATTATATTTTGAGATATAGGCCATTTAAATATTATTAAACACTAAATAATAATAAAATAAGTCGGGAATTAAAAAATAAGAGAAAGATATGGTAAAAAGTGGTATACTAGAGGTTGGGTAAATTAATAAAAAAATATAGATACTCCATATAAAAATTATTTATAAATAATCAAAATACAAAAATACAGATTATTAGTAAGTCAAGGGGTAGGAGATATGAGTATGAAAAAGATAAATAAGATAGGGCTTATAGCAGGTTTTACTATTATTTTAGGAACAGGTATTTTTATGGCAAATGCAGATAAAAATATAAATGCTATGCTTAGTAAGAAAATTGTTTATAGTGATATAAAGGAACAAGTAAAAGCTACAAAGCAAGAAAAAAGAGAAAAAAATAAGGAAAACCAAGAGAAACAAGAAAAGAAAGGCACTAAAAAAATAAAACCATCTAAAAATGGAAATGGGGCTTATAATGTAAATGGAACTATAATAGTAAATAAAAAATATGGTTTAGACGAAAAATATTCATATGAAGATAATCAAGAATTGTACGATCAAGCTACAGAAGCTTTTAATAATATGCAAAAAGATGCTGAAAAAGACGGAGTATGGTTTTATACAGTAAGCAGATATAGAAGTTATGCTGTGCAAAATTGGGTATATGAAGGATATAAAAAGGAAAGAGAACATGTAGATACTTTTTCTGCAAAACCAGGTTATAGTGAACACCAAACTGGTCTTGCCTTTGATATAAATGGTGAGAACCTAGAAACATCTTCAAATGATAAATTTGAAGGTACAAAACAATATAAATGGCTTAGAAAAAATGCATATAAATATGGATTTATTTTGAGATATCCAAAAGATAAAAAAGATATAACAGGGTATAAATTTGAGCCTTGGCATTATAGATATGTCGGAACAGATATAAGTTA
>CAMEPL010000152.1 GCA_945931665.1 uncultured Clostridium sp.
TTGACCAAGATAAATGATAAATCTTAAATGATATGCAGTTTTCAGAGTATTAACTCTAAATTAAAGATTATGTGGTTATTATAGCAAAGAGGATACACCTGTTCCCATACCGAACACAGAAGTTAAGCTCTTTAGCGGCAATGGTACTTGGTGGGCGACCGCCTGGGAGAGTAGCACGTAGCCACGTAATCTTTTTTTTATATAATGCCTTTAAGTGATAAAAATCATCTTAAAGGCATTTTTTACGTACAAGGAAATTAATATATAAAAATTTTTTGTGTATAGGTTATAAATATAAATAATATTAATAACTTCAGAAACGTAAAAAATGACATTTTGAAATGCTTCGCCCACGCAGTGGCTCAAGCAACGGATGTGACCGAAGCGGTAGCGAGTGTCATATCGCTGGCGACATGAGCGTAGCGAATTTTTTATTACTATATTGTTTTAAGCCTTGTATCAATTTATTAGTTAATATTATGATAGGATTATACAAAATAAAATATACAATGATATAATATAGATTAGTGATACAGATTATAAATAGATAATTATATAGAGTAGAATTATAATTTAATAAGTTTGGAAGAGGGTAAATTATGAAAGTTAAAGAGAGAAGAGAGTTATTATTAAGTATATTAAATAAATCAGCTAAACCTATAAAGGGTGATGAGTTAGCAAATACTTTAAATGTAAGCCGACAAGTAATAGTTCAAGATATAGCTTTAATAAGAGCTACAGGTGTAGATATAATAGCTACACCTCAGGGTTATGTAATATATAATACTAAAGTAACGACTAAAACTATAGAATGTAAAAATCATGTTAATGGAGATGAGTTTTATAATGAATTAAAGACTATAGTAGACTTAGGTGGTAAAGTAAAAGATGTAATAGTAAAACATCCGATCTATGGAGAAATTAAAGTAGATTTAGATATAGATTCTAATAGAGATATAGACGAATTTATGAAAAAAGCCTCAAGTGATGAGTTTAAACAATTATCAACATTAACAAAAGAGAGTCATTTACACACAATTGAAGCAAAAAGTGAAGAGATATTAGATGAAATTGTTTCGTCATTATTAGATAAAAATATACTTGTAAATAATAGCAAAAAATAGTTTATAAAAAATTATAGAGTACTATTTTGTAAAAAAATAATCTAATTATATAGACATTACTTGTAAAAATAAATACTTTAACTAAAATAAAATAATAAAAAGTTTGAATAATACTATTGAAACTTGGTTATATATATAATATAATGATTATCAAATAAAACAATTAGTTTAAAAGCTATGAAGGAAAATAGTAAAAAATATGTTTGTATTCAGAGAGTGAGTGGTTGGTGTGAACTCATTACAATGATTTTTGAATCCATTCCAGAGCTTCTAATCGGAAATAATAGTAAGATTAGACGTATACCTACGTTACAGGATTGAGAGGACTATACATAAAACGTATGGTCAATTAGGGTGGCAACGCGGATCAAAGACTTTCGTCCCTTTTTATAGGGGGATAGAAGGTCTTTTTTTATTATAATTAATTGTTTTAGGAAAGCTATTCAATAAAAATCTTAAGATAAATTTTAAAGAGATAACGTTATCTAAATGTACATATGTATTGAAAAATAAGCTAGAAAATAGCTATAAAATAAAAATAGGAGGAAGTAAAATGCTAGATATAAAAAGAATAAGAGAAAATTTAGAAGACATAAAAAAGGCAATGGATAGAAGAGGGGAAAAAGAATTCGATCTAGATGCTGTAGTTGCCTTAGACGATAAGAGAAGAGAATTACTTAAAGAAGTTGAAGTAATGAAAAATGAGTTAAATGTTGAATCTAAGAAAATACCTCAACTTATAAAAGAAGGTAAAGATGTAGATGCTGCAAAAGCTCAACTAAAAGAATTATCAGACAAGATAAAAGCTATAGATGAGCAAGTTAGAACAGTTGAAGGTGAAATGGAATATAATTTAATGAGAATACCTAATGTTCCTCACCCAGATGTTCCACAAGGAACTACAGATGAAGATAACGTTGAAATAAGACAATGGGGAGAAACTCCAAAGTTTGATTTCGAAGGAAAAGCACACTGGGATATAGGTACAGGTCTTGGAATATTAGACTTTGAAACTGCTGGTAAAATAACAGGTTCAAGATTTACTTTATACAAAGGATTAGGAGCAAGACTTGAAAGAGCTATAATAAACTTCTTCTTAAATACTCATACAGAAGAACATGGATATACAGAAGTTTTACCTCCTTTCATGGCAAATAGAACAAGCTTCATAGGAACAGGACAATTACCAAAGTTCGAAGAAGACATGTTTAAAATAGAAGGAATGGAATATTTCTTAATACCAACTGCAGAAGTACCAGTAACTAATATACATAGAGATGAAATATTAACTGCAGATCAATTACCTATAAAATATTGTGCATATACTCCATGTTTCAGATCTGAAGCAGGTTCTGCTGGTAGAGATACAAGAGGTTTAGTAAGACAACATCAATTCAACAAAGTTGAATTAGTTAAATTCTGTGATCCTCAAAACTCTTATGAAGAGTTAGAAAAATTAACTAACGATGCAGAAAGAATGTTACAATTATTAGGATTACCATACAGAGTAGTTAGAATATGTACAGGTGATTTAGGATTCACTGCAGCATTCAAGTATGACTTAGAAGTATGGATGCCAAGTTACAACAGATATGTTGAAATATCTTCTTGTTCAAACTTTGAAGATTTCCAAGCTAGAAGAG
>CAMEPL010000153.1 GCA_945931665.1 uncultured Clostridium sp.
ATCAATACATCCGATCCATAAAGTTTATCTTGTTCTAAATTCAAATGTGATGCTGGTGGCAAATATGCATCTGTTGCAATAGATACGTCTATACCTTCTTTTACTAAGTTAAAAATATCTTGTGACAAATTTGGTGTAAGATGTGTACCACCTAGAGGTGTAGCTACAATAGAAGCTTTATTTTCTTTTACCATCTTTATTTGATTATTATCAATACCATGTGCATGGTGTAAAACATCAATTCCACATTCAATAGCGATGTCTATTCCATCTTTACCTGCAACATGAGCTCCAATTTTTTTGCCTTTTTTATGAAATACATCTACTATAGATTTCAGCTCTTCTTTCGTAAATATAATCTCACCAGCTCTTGGAACATCTTTTGGAGGTAAGTTAGCTGGTGTTGCATTTATAAATACATTTTCACCTGGGTATTCATTTTTCGCAGCCATTTTAGATATTACATCGATATTATACAAAATATCTTTGTCAACTTGCTTATTTTCGTGTAAACAAGTATAATTAGATAATTCGTCAGTTCCTATGGTAATGCTGTTTAATGAAAATCTAATCTTTAAAGGAACTTCGTCTTTTACTTTTATATAATCTTCTATAGAAATATTACAAATAGGACTGCCACATATTTGTTCCCCAAAAGCAGTAATTCCAGATAATAATGCATTAAATAATAATACTTTTCCAGCTTCTAAATATGTTTCTTTTGTAACGGGGTAGAGTGATCCCGGTGCATATTCTAATAAATGACAATGGCAGTCGATTAAAGAAGGCGTTATAACCTTATCTTTATAATCATATACACATATATCTTTTATTTTTTCTTTTAATTCTTTATAAGTTCCGATACATTCAATTTTTCTTTCATTTATAATAATCACACCATCTTTAATAGTGCCTTTTTCTGAAACAGTAACTATTTTTTTAGCATAACACGCAAATCTACTTTTATTCATACAAATCACCTACTATACTATAAATGGAGTAAGAGCATATGCCAATAAAGTCGCTGTTATAATTCTGATTAAACATCCTAATATAGCAGCTTTTAATGCTTCTTTTTCACTTAAATCTGTTGATTCAGCCCAAGTAACAGGCACTTGCCCTAATATTACTGATATAGGTAGACCAGAGTTTGCAAGAACAAATCCACCGACTACTAATCTAGGATCAATTGACCCAACTAAATCAGCTACTTGTGACATTGCTAAAGTCGGACTTACTAAAAACGTAACTATACCACTTGATGGTTCAACACCTAAAACCGATAAAACAGAACCCATATAATATTGAATTGGCGCCCATATTCCGATAAAGTCTAAAACACCAATTAAAGAAAATACTACGGCTACAGCAGGAATTATTACTAATAATAGCAGATGCATACCTTCAATACCAGAATCAAACAATACCTTCATAATAGGAGTATCTGGAGTAAATCTAGGAAGCTCTTCTAATTCAACTCCTTTAGTATTTCTATATATAGTTTTTGATAAAATAAAGGGTACAACAATAAGAGGTACAAATATTGATAAAATAACAACTGGCAAGCTGTTTATTTTAAAAACACTAAGAGCAATTAAACCAAGTACAAAAGTAGCAAAGGACTGAGGATTTTGTATCATAGTTGCCACAGCAATCTTTTGTTCAGACTTTGTTGCATTCGCCTTAACAAGTACAGGTCCTGCAACCTTTCCTGAAGCATTAATATCGCCCAATATATTATAAATACTTGGTATAACGACAGAAGGGTTTATGTTCATTGCTTTCATAATAGGTAAGAATAGACGAATTAAAGCATCCGTAAAACCAAAACGTTCTAATATACGTCCTACAATTACACTTACAACTATTGCGATACCTACATCGCTTGTAAGAAATACATCAACAACTATTGGAAATACTTGAGCAGTAATACAATTAAAAAGATTCGATAAGCTGTCTGGTGAAAAAACAAGAGCGAGAAAACTTGAAATAACAAGGATTAAACCGACTATCTCAATTTTAGCCCACTTTTTTCGATTAACATCTTTCATAGAGAGTATACCTCCTTTTTAAAAGTCATATATTAGCTAATATATGAAAGTAGAGGGTCTTTTGTTAATTTTTTGTTGATATTTACAAAGGGTAATATAAGTTATATTTTTTGTATGAGTTTTATAAATCATAGTAAGAAAGCTTAGTTTGATGTTTTGCAGAAGCTCAAGTGTATAATGTTAGATATCTAATATAACAAAAAATTTCGGGGGAGTGGTTTATATCAATATATGAAGATGAAAGAGTTGAGACTAGAATTATAATTTTTCAAAAATCAACCTGTCATTATAATAATAATATTTTTTTAACTTGTTCTATATAAAATATAAAATTAGATTTAGATAAATATTTAGAGTTAGTTTGTAAATTTATTATTTGTGTATTTATAATATAAGACTTCAGTAAGTGATCAAAAAGACTAAACTTAAAAAATGGCTTAAAAACGTGAAATCGATGATTATCGATAACTCGATAATACCGAAAAATCGTGATTTATGGCTTGGAGGGGATAGATAAGGTCTTCGATATAACTATTCCTCAAATGTAGATTTAGGGAATAGTTATAAAAGAATAACAAAAAAGTAGAGATTTAATTATTTGATTACTATTTTTCATCATTTTACCTCCTTAATCGTATAATCATATTCAATTATATGAATATGTTTCTTTATAGTAAGGTGATTTGTCA